>JBAVYC010001641.1:0-2275 GCA_049698595.1 Desulfobacterales bacterium
GTACCAAATCCCAAGATTCAAAGGAGGATTTATTGCCAAACACTATCCTCAACCCTGGGATATTCAACTTCCTGTTGAGCGACAAAAGCTAATTTTTGAAGCTTTTATGGATAACGGTTGCCGTTTATAAAATGGAGGCCGGGATGAATTCCTATCAGAGAGTACTGGCAAGATTGCAGGGCCAGCCGGTTGACCGTCCGCCAAACTTCAATATTTATATGACTTTTGCCGCCGATCATATTGAGTCACCATTAGCGCGCTATTATCAGGATTATCGGGTGTTGGTTGAAGCCAACCTGGCCATGTTGGAAGATTTCGAGTCAGACATCGTCCAGGCCATCTCCGATCCTTATAGAGAAGCAGCAGATTTTGGATTGGATGTTATTTTCCCTGAGAACAGTTTGCCAATCAATACCACTCCCTTGTTAGAAAAACCTGAAGACCTTTCCTTGCTAAAAATTCCTGATCCATATAACAGCCCTCGGATGAGGGACAGACTGGAAGCGGTCCGATTGTTGCGCGAGAAAGTTGGTGGTGAAGTCCCAATCATGGGGTGGGTGGAAGGTGCACTGGCGGAAGCTGTTGACTTGCGGGGCATGATGAACCTGATGATGGACCTCATCCAGCGCCCCGAATGGGTTATGGAGCTATTGGAGATTTGTGGTGAGCTTTCGGTTCAATTTTCCCTGGCTCAAATGGAAGCCGGGGCCGACATCATAGGCCTTGGTGATGCCGCTGCCTCTCAGATCTCTCCTGCCATGTACCGTCGATTCGCTCTCCCCTATGAACAGAAAGTTTTTTCTCAGGTTCACAATGCAGGGGGCATTGGCCGTTTACACATCTGCGGGGATACGAACAAGATATTGCCGGATATGGTTGCCAGCGGGGCAAAAATCATTGATCTCGATTGGATGGTAGATATGTCTGCAGCGGTAAACCAATTCGGTGACCAGGTTTCTTTCTGCGGGAACATTGATCCGGTTGCCGTTTTGTTGCAGGGAACACCTGAAGATGTTTATCGGGCAACCTTAACTAATCTCAATGCGGGTGGGATACATAGTATCTGTGCTGCTGGCTGCGAGGTCCCCATAAACACACCACACGAAAATCTCGCCGCCCAGAATCGGGCCTTGCAGGATTACAGACAAGGTTAAGGAGTACGATATGAATCCAGAGCACAAGATCCTCATTGAGGAAATCAACCGTCACCCAGAGGGGATTCGCACCAAAGTCGACAAGGGTCAGTCGCTTCGTGTCTTTCTCAAACAACTGCTGCGTTATCCTTTTAGCACTTTCACCAAGTCTCTCTTTTCCGAGAACATGTCGAATGTATATTACGGCTATAGTGACCATCCCCTTGACCTGGAAGCGAGACCCTTTCAGTACGCGCAATCTTTCCTGAGCCGCAACAAAGGGCGCAAGGCCAGTTGCGTGCTTCGCACAAAGTTATTGAGCCAATCAGGAAACAGCTTCACGTTTGAAGCAAAAGGCTACGATATTTATCAGGTTTTAGATGATGATGCAGATGGGATCCAGCATACCTACCGGGTGGATGACAGTACTCCTTACCAGT
The DNA here is from genome assembly GCA_049698595.1 of Desulfobacterales bacterium. Classification (GTDB taxonomy): domain Bacteria; phylum Desulfobacterota; class Desulfobacteria; order Desulfobacterales; family JAFDCJ01; genus JAFDCJ01. The sequence continues at coordinate 1,574 of JBAVYC010001641.1, forward strand.
CGCTGACTTTGCAACTGAATTTCTTAAAGGCTGATGTTTATCGAGTTCGGTTGGCAGCAGGTAATAGTGTTCCAAAAAACCAAACGCCAATGGTTGTCGGCGATATTCAGGAGGCGAATCCGTCCCTTGAGATCTTGGAACATGATGCTTATTATCAGATCCGAACATCCAGGTTAAGTCTGGATATCTATAAGCAGGACTTCCGCATCGAGGTGTTCAATTCGGAGGGGGAGTTGATTGCTGAATCGGGCAGCAAAACCAAGAACGAATTTGCGAATGCTCTGGATTCCTATCCTATGGGATTCATCTATGATGGGAAGTCCCGTCAGAATTATGGGGTTGAGAATTTCACGCTCTTCCCAGGCGAGGCCATTTACGGGCTGGGCGAGCGCTTCGATACTGTTGACAAAATGGGGAAGACCGTTGGCCAGTGGTCATTCGAAGGCAATGGCAATACCTCAGGCCGCACGTACAAACCAATCCCATTTTTTATGAGCACGCAAGGTTATGGTGTGTTCATTAATGAACACCGACCAATCACTCACTGGATCGGTACTCGGGAGACCTGCACACATCAAATTGCGATTCAGAGCGATCTCATCGACTACTATTTCTTCTATGGACCGGATTTTAAGCAAATTTTAGATGCTTACACGGATTTGACCGGTAAACCGAAAATGGTGCCAAAATGGTCTTTTGGCG
>JBAVYC010001642.1:0-8150 GCA_049698595.1 Desulfobacterales bacterium
GGCCTTATCCGATCCGAGCCAACATAAAGAAATGATAACAGATCTGGTCGCGATACCCATCAAATCGGATCAAAAGATGGATCAAAGATTAACACAAATAACACACAAAAAGGAGGGATTATGAAAATCTTAGCACACAAATTGATGTTTTGTTTGTTACTACTGTTGCTGTGGCCTGCTGTGGTGGCTTTTGCCAGTGATCAGGCCACCGATGCCGAAAATCAGATTATCAGAATCGCCCTTAATCAGGAACCGCCTCAGCTCAACAGCTTTCTGACCGAAGATTCGGTCAGCATGATGGTGCTGGGCCACGTCATGGAAGGCTTGTTGCGCTATGACAAACGCGGGCGCCTCAAACCCGGCGTAGCCGAACGCTGGGACATCGACTCCGAAGGGGCGACGTTTTACCTGCGCAAAAATTCCCGCTGGAGCGATGGTAAACCCGTCACCGCCAAAGATTTTGTATTTGCCTGGCGCATGGCGGTGGATCCGGTGGTGGCTTCCGAATACGCCTTTATCATGTACCCGGTGAAGAACGCTGAAGCCATCAATACCGGCGAAATGAAAGATATCAACCAGTTGGGAGTTCAAGCCCTCGACGACTATACCCTGAAAGTCGATTTCGAATATCCCTGCGGCTATTTCCTGGGCCTGGCGGCTTTTTCGACCTATTTTCCCGTACGGGAGGATTTTTACAAAAGCAAGGGCAGCAAATATGCCGCCGAAGCTTCCGACCTGCTGTTCAATGGGGCTTTCAAGCTGACCAAGTGGGTTCATGGTGCCTCCCTGCGAATGGAAAAAAATGAAAACTACTGGAACAAGGACGAGGTTACCCTGTCGGTCATCGATTGTCCTTACATTACGGCCGATACCACGGCCCTTTTGAATCTTTTCAAAGACGACAAAATCGTCGTGGCCAACCTGGATTCCGAGACCATCAAAACGGCCATGAGAGGTAAAATGAAGATACGCAAGTTCGACAGCGGCCGCTTACGCTACCTCGTCTTCAACCACCGCGAGGGCAAAGTGACCGCCAACCTGAACTTCAGAAACGCCCTTCGTGCGGTCTTTGATCCCCAGCTGTTTGCCGACAAGGTGGTCGGGGTTCCCGGCACCCTGCCCGGGCGCAGCGTCATGCCGGCTTTTCTGCAGGGCGTGAATGACAAATTCCGCAAGGAATATGCGGTCCCGATACACAAAGTCGATCCGGCGGCCGCCAAGGAATTCCTGGCCAAGGCTAAAAAAGAGCTCGGCATCGATACCATTCCGCCCCTCGTGCTGCTATGCGACGATACGCCCTCGATTGCCAAGATGGGTGAATACCTGCAGGGCGTGTTTAGCGATACCCTGGGTCTGGATATCAAACTCGACAAACAGATCTTCAAACAACGCCTGGCCAAAGCCAGTGCCGGTGACTTTGACATGGTGATCGGCGGCTGGCTGCCGGATTACGACGACCCCATGACCTATGCGGAACTGTTTGCCTCCTGGAACGCGAACAACAACGGCAAATGGGAAAACGCGGTGTATGACGAGAATATCCGCATCGCCAGCCAGTCGGTGGACCCGAAGGTACGCATGGATGCGTTCGGCAAATGCCAGCAGGCCATGTACGAGGATATCGGAGTTTTGCCGTTGTTCGAGGGTAGTACCGTCTATGTCCAGCATAAAAAGGTTAAAGGGATCAGCCGCAGCGTAACCGGTTTCAACCCCAATTATATCTATGCCAAGGTGGTCAAATAGATTGTCCGATAACGTGCTGTGTCGGGTGTCGGGCGGCCACGGGCCGCCTGCTGCCCGAAACTCCCAGAGAGAGGCAACATGCTGAAATACATTTTAAAAAGAGTCTTATCAGGGGTGGTGACGGTGTGGTTTATCGCTACTGCCACCTTTATGGCGATGCATGCGGTGCCGGGTGATCCCTTGAGTAGTGAAAAAGAGGTCAGTCCCGAAATTCGCAAAAACCTCGAAATAAAGTACGGCTTGGATAAACCCGTCATTACCCAATACTTCATATATTTAGGTAACATGCTCAAAGGTGATTTCGGGATCTCGTTCACCCAGCAAAATCGTAAGGTCAACGACATCATCCGCGAACATTTTCCGGTCTCAGCCATCCTGGGGGTCTTGGCGATCCTTTTTGCCGCCTTGGGCGGTGTTCTTTGGGGGGCCCTGACGGCCCTTTACCGCAACAAACTGCCGGATATTGTCATCATGCTTCTGGTTATCCTGGGAGTAGCGGTTCCGGGCTTTGTATTTGCCGCCCTGGCCCAGATTGCGATTGTTTTAATCAATAAAGCGACGGGGACCTCCCTTTTCCCGGTGGCCGGCTGGGGCACCATCATGCATATGTGGGTGCCGGCGTTTGTTTTGGGTATCGGCACCATGGCCTATTTAACGCGTTTGATGCGTTCCTCCATGCTCGAAGTGATTAATTCCGACTTCATCCGCACCGCCAAGTCCAAAGGCCTGTCCGCCACTCGAATTTTCTTCGTGCATCAACTTAGAAACGCGGTGCTGCCGGTCGTCACCATTCTCGGGCCCGCCATTGCCGCCATCACCACCGGTGGCTTCGTGGTCGAATTGGTCTTCGCCATTCCCGGGCTGGGCCGCTATTTCGTAGAAGCGATCCAGCAGATGGACTATACCGTGATCATGGGCACGACCGTTTTCTACGGCGCTTTTCTGGTCCTGATGGTCACGTTGGTGGATATCGTTTATGCCTATGTCGATCCGCGAATTAGGCTAAAGTAAAGAATCCGAGCCCAGAGGACCAGGTTTTCGATGTTAGAATAAACAAAGAGGCAGAAAAAAGATGACGGAACATGCGTTATACAACCCTCAAGCCGGAGATTTCGAAGGGGTAACGGTCACTAGCGATATTCAACAATTGACCCGCCCATCGCTTTCATACTGGCAGGACGCCTGGGTGCGCCTGAAGAAAAATAATCGCGCCATGGCCTCCTTGTGTATTGTGGTGGCACTGATCCTTTTCACCCTGATCGGCCCGCTGCTCTGGCGGGTTGATCCGTCCGCGCAGGATCTGGATCAGATTTCACAGTTCATCACCTTCAATAAAAAAGCGGTCATCACCGAATCCCAGACGGTCTGGGAGGGCATTACCCTGGATAGTTTCCCGGCTGAACCGGAGGAGGAGCCGGACGAACTGCTGGCCAGCGCAAAAGTCGAGGTCGTGGGCAGCCCCACCACCCAGGGGGTACGATTGGAGTGGGCCCCGGTGGTAGGTGCGGCCGGTTATGTGATCTATCGTAACGAAAAAGCACCCGATCCCGATGATCTCGGCATCCCGGTGGGTGAAACCGATGCCGGCAACATCGTCGGTTATGAAGACCGTTTGAAGCTCGAAGCCCGCACCTACCATTACTCCATCGTGGCCACCGATGGTATGGATGAGGCCGATACCCATACGACCCTCGAGGTGCCGGTCGCGCAGGGCATCACCCTGGAAGAGGCCCAGAGCCGGGGATTGGGCGGTAAGGTCGGTGAAACCGTCACCCTCGAAGCCCACCCCCTGGGTACCGACTATTTGGGCCGCGATATGCTGTCGCGTTTGATGTTCGGTGCGCGTATATCCATGTTCATCGGCATCGTAGCACCGGTTCTTTTTGTCCTTTTTGGCACGATCTACGGGGGCTTTGCCGGCTTTCTGGGCGGAAAGATCGATCGCTATATGATGGCGTTTTCCGATTTCGTGGTGGCCCTGCCTTTTCTGCTCTTCATGATCTTGTTCAAAATCGCCTTTGGCATCGGTCCGGGCGAAAGCGGGGTGATTCCCATGCTGATTGCCCTGGTGATACTTTCGTGGCCCGGAACATCGCGTCTGGTGCGCGGGCAGGTCATGCAGCAGCGGGGTGAAGGCTATATTCAGGCGGCCCAATTATTGGGGGCCAAAAGCGGCTATTTGATCATACGCCACATGATTCCCAACACCATGGGGGTGATTTTGGTATCGCTGACCTTTGCGGTGCCGACCTGTATTTTCACGGAAGCGTTTCTGTCCTTCATCGGCATGGGGGTAGCACCGCCGACACCTTCGTGGGGTTCGATGTGCAACGAGGGGATCAAAACCATGCTCTCGCATCCCCACGAGTTGATTTTCCCGGCGGTATTGATCAGTGCGACCGTGCTGGCGTTCAATCTACTGGGGGATGGTTTGCGGGACGCTTTGGATCCCCGAATGAGGTCAAGAGAATGAAGAAAACCAATAATAGTAATGTGCTGGAGGTCAAAGACCTCAACGTGGAATTCAGTACCTATGGGGGTACTGTCAAAGCCGTGCGGGGGGTCAGTTACCAGGTCCGCAAAGGTAAGACCCTGGGGGTCGTGGGTGAATCCGGATGCGGTAAATCGGTGACGGTTCAGGCTATCCTGCAATTGATCCCCATGCCCCCGGGCCGTATCACGAGCGGCTCGGCCAAACTCAACGGCAAGGAAATGATTGGGTTGAGCCCCAAGGATATCAATACGATCCGGGGCCGGGAGATCGGCGTGATCTTTCAGGATCCGATGAGTTCGTTGAATCCCACCATGAAAATCGGCAAACAGATTGCAGAAACGGTAAAAGTTCACCAGCACGCCAGTAACGACGAGGCCATGCAAAAGGCGATTGCCCTTCTGGAAAAGACCAAGATCCCGGAAGCGGCCAAACGCGCCCAGCAGTATCCCTTCGAATTTTCCGGCGGCATGCTGCAGCGCGCCAGCATCGCCATGAGTTTGGCCTGCGATCCCACCCTGTTGGTGGCCGATGAACCGACCACGGCCCTGGATGTTACCATTCAATCCCAAACCCTCGAAATTATGCACGCCTTACAGCAGAACATGGGCATGAGCATCATTTTGATCACCCACGATTTGGGCGTCATCGCCAAAATGGCTCACGACGTGGCGGTTATGTACGCCGGTCAGGTGATCGAGGCGGGTCCCGTGGACGATATCTTTTACCGTTCGTCGCACCCCTACACCCTGGGGCTGCGCCGCGCCATGCCGACCAACATCGAGGGCGCCGACCGTAAGCTCATGCCCATCGACGGCAGCCCACCGGATCTTTTCAAACCCCCGGCGGGTTGCGGTTATTATGCCCGTTGTCCCTATGCCATGCGCGTGTGTGAAAAAAATAACCCTGAGGAATTCACCATCAGCGGGAAACACTTCGCGCGCTGCTGGCTCCAGCATTCGTCTGCGCCCAAAGTAGAGGGGGAGCTTTTTCAGATCGGTCACACGGAGAACGCTTAATGAATACGATAATTGAAACCAAAGACTTGAAAAAATATTTTCAAATCGGCAAGAACCGGATCGTACATGCCACGGACGGTCTTTCCGTGACCATCGGCGAAAATGAGATCGTGGGATTGGTGGGTGAAAGCGGCTCCGGCAAGTCAACCTTTGGTAAGACCGTGGTGGGACTGCATGACAAGACCTCCGGCGAGGTCTGGTATAAGGGTGAATTGACTCCGGCCCATTTCACGCCGTCGGACTATAAAAAGTACTCCACCGAAATGCAGATGATCTTTCAGGATCCCTATTCTTCGTTGAATCCGCGCATGACCGTGCTGGAAATCATCGGTGAAGGGCTTTATCTGCAAGGTGGCTTCACCCATGCGGACATCAAGGAAAAGGTGGCCGACTGGCTGCGGCGGGTGGGCCTGCAACCGGATCATATGTCGCGCTACTGCCACGAGTTTTCCGGCGGGCAACGCCAGCGTATCGGCATCGCCCGGGCCTTGGTGCTGAATCCAAAATTCGTGGTCTGTGATGAGCCCATCTCGGCCCTGGATGTCTCGGTTCAAGCCCAGGTGGTCAACCTTCTGGGCGAATTCCGGGATACGCTGGGGATCAGTCTGCTGTTTATCGCCCATGACCTGTCGATGGTCAGATACGTGTCGGATCGCATCATCGTGATGTATCTGGGCGCCTTGGTTGAAATCGGCAAAGCCGATGACGTCTTTTTTCACCCGCTACATCCTTATACGCGACTCTTGATCGCTTCGAATCCCGAGGCGGATCCGGAATACGAGCGCAAACACCCGCACGTACCGATAAAAGGGGAGATCCCCTCGCCGATCAATGTTCCACCGGGGTGTCGCTTTGCGGGCCGTTGCCCCGATGTTATGGAGCACTGCCATCGGGTCACGCCCGAAGTGATCAAAAAGAGCGACAGCCAAGGTGTGGCGTGTCTGCTATATGCCTAACCCGGTCAAGCTGAAACCAAATCCGGCAGGTGGGCTCCCCAAAAACAGATTCATTGCGGGAGATCCTGCACAGGGTTTGCCGGTTAACCCGTTAGCCCGGAATGATGTATCCGTCGATCCGGTAAACCGGCACGCTGGCAAACCTTTTGGTTCGGTCTGAGAAATTTGCACTTGAAACACTTTTGACCATTTTGGGCAAAATTTTGCAGTTAAGAGAATAACATCATTTTTTTAGGGAGATACAAATGTCAACCTATTTTCGTGTACTAACGGTATTCCTGCTCGTGCTGAGCCTTTTAGGGGCCGTGCCGACCGCCGCTAAAACCCTGCGCCTGGCCATGGACGCCGAACCGGTCTCGATGGACCCCCATGCCCATCTGAGCACGGGCACCTTGCAGTTTTCACACCTGGTCTTCGATCCCCTGCTGCGCTGGACGAAGGCGATGGATTTCGAGCCACGCCTGGCCCACAAATGGGAACGAATCGATGCAACCACCCTAAGGTTTCACCTGCGTAAAGGGGTGACCTTTCACAGCGGCAATCCACTGACGGCCAAGGACGTCGAATGGACCTTGCAGCGCCTCAAGCGCAGTGAAAGTTTCAAGGGCGTTTTCGAGCCGGTGGCGGGAACCAAAATTATCGACGATCACACCATCGATATCATTACCAAACATCCATATCCGCTTTTGTTGAACGTGGCGACCTATATTTTTCCCATGGATCGGCTGTTTTACAGCGGCGTGGATGCTTTGGGGAAACCCAAGGACGCCATCGAAAAATTTGAACCCTCCTTTGCCCGGGACAATGCCTCCGGTACCGGCCCTTTCAAGGTAACCGAGTGGGTGCCCGGTAAAGGGATGATATTTGAGCGGGTTGCCCCCTACTGGGACACCCGATCCCCGGGCAACGTTACCCGGATTGAGTTAAGTGCCATCGGCGACGCCGCCAACCGTGTCAACGCCCTGTTGGCAGGCAAAATGGATATGATCATGCCGGTGGCCCCCCAGGATTATGATCAGGTTCGTCTGGTCGACGATGTCCGTCTGGTCACCACGGCTACTCCCCGGATCATTCTCCTTCAGTTGAATCAGGACCGCCGGCCGGAATTCAGGGATGTGCTGGTGCGCCAGGCCATCGTGCATGCCATTGACAGCCGGGCCATCGTGGATGCCGTCATGAAAGGCGCCGCCACTGCCGCCGGACAGCAATCACCCAAAGGCTACGTCGGACACGTGGAGGGCCTCAAACCCCGCTTCAACCTGAAACGGGCTCAAAAAATGATGCAGAAAGCCGGCTATCCCGACGGTTTCGAATGCAGCATGATTGCACCCAATAACCGCTATATCAACGACGAGAAGATCGCCGCCACGGTGGTTTCCATGCTGGCCAAGATCAATATCCGGGTAAAACTCACCACCATGGACAAAGCGCGCTATTGGGAGCAATTCGCCGCCCGCCAGGGTGAGATTCAGATGATCGGCTGGCATCCCGATACCGAGGACTCGGCCAACTACAGCGAATACCTGACGATGTGCCCCAACAAGGCCACCGGCTATGGCCAGGACAACAGCGGCGGCTACTGTAACCCGATCGTGGATGATCTGGTGCTCAGAAGCCAATCTGAGCTCGATCCCGTCAAACGTGGCGCCATGCTCCAGCGGGTGGAACAGCTTCTCTATGACGATGCGGCTTTTGTGCCGCTGCACTGGCAAAATATATCCTGGGCCGCCTTGAAAAAGGTCGACCTCGAACCGATCGTAAACGCCCTAAATAATCCTTATTTTGGTGATTTGGTCATGCACTGACAACAAAGCCGGCGTTGGGCCGTCCGACCCCCGGCTGGTTGCTGATCCGTTGATATCTGGAGGTACATATGAAAATGTTAGTCGGCTATGATTATTCCACCGTTACCCAGGACGTCCTGGCCCTGGCAAAACAGCA
>JBAVYC010001643.1:0-1784 GCA_049698595.1 Desulfobacterales bacterium
AGCAAAGGTGCGATTTTGCGCTACCTGTTCATCGAGCCTGCTGGGCCGCACTTTCACCAGCGCAAACTCGGCGGCAACAAAAAAGCCATTTACAAGCACGAGAAAAATGGCAAAGATGATATTGACAACATCTGTAATCCAAGTCGACACGTTGGTACCCTCCAAGGTTAATTCGAACTATGAATTTGCCTGCCGGCTGGAACTATCGCGGCAAGTTGAACGTATAGGATGAGTCCGGATCTTCCGAACGGTCTCTCCAATTATTCGAAAAAAATTTAATATGTCGTATTGCATATACCACATATTCTTCATTTTGTGCTAAAGCATTTTCGCCACCAAGACACAAAAACCCTAAGATATTTTTTTAGCATCTGGAATGATGGCCCGCCCTGGTGCGACTCAAGTATAAATAGCTGCTTTTGGTGTGATATTTGAAATCCATTAGCTAAAACGAGCACTTCATAGACTCGGTCTGGGCCAGGGAATATTGGGTACATTTGTGTGCCATCTGGTTGAAAATTAATGCGATTCATGCGACCTGCCCGCCATTGCCCTTGACATCCTATCATTAATTTGGGCATTATATTTTTTCTAAAAGTTTTTGGTATAACCATGGCATCAACCGGCGTGGCAGGCGGGTAAACAAACCATGGATCAAAAAAACATAAACAAAGGAGGCGTCATTCAATGTCGCGTTTAATGAAAAGAAGCCGGAAAAAACTAGGGCTCTCACCCGGAACCTTAATTCACATTGGTGACCGGAAGATTGAAAACGTTAAAATATCATTGATGAACTATGATCAGGGGCAACTGCTTGAAAAGGAATTAACTAGTATCGAAGATTCCTTTCCATACAAAGACACGTCGCCGGTTACCTGGATCAACGTGGATGGGCTGCACGACGTCGATATCATCGACAAAATCGGCCGCCATTTCGGCATTCATCCGCTGACACTGGAAGATATCGTCAACACGGGCCATCGGCCGAAGGCTGAAGATTTTGAAGACTATGACTATATTGTTTTAAAGATGTTGACTTACAATGAGGACCAAAACCACATAAAAGCTGAACAAATCAGTTTTGTTTTAGGCCCCCACTATCTTCTCTCCTTTCAGGAAACGGAAGGAGATGTGTTTAACTTCGTGCGGGAACGTATTCGCAAGGCCAAAGGGCGGATCCGTAAGTCGGGCTGCGATTATTTGGCCTATGCGCTGATCGATGCCATCGTGGATCACTATTTCCTGGTGCTCGAAAAAATCGGTGGAAAAATAGAACTGTTGGAAGAAGATCTGCTCGACGACACTCAGACCGAAAACCTGCAGAGCATCCACCATTTAAAAAGAGAGATGATTTTTTTTCGAAAACAGGTCTGGCCGATAAGAGAAATTCTAAGTACCCTGATGAAAGAGGAAGGATCTTTGATTCAGGAAACAACCCAAATTTTTATCAGAGACCTTTACGATCATACCATCCAGGTGATGGATACCATCGAATCATTTCGGGATGTCCTTACGGGTTTGCAGGATTTGTATCTTTCCACCATCAGCAACCGCATGAACGAAGTCATGAAAGTGTTAACCATCATGGCGACCATATTTATTCCTTTGACTTTCATCGCGGGCATTTACGGAATGAATTTCGAATTTATGCCGGAGTTGAAGTGGCCCTGGGCATATCCCGCCCTTTGGATACTGCTGATCACAATTTTTGTCTTTATGATTTTTTGGTTCAAAAGAAAGAAATGGTTGTAACCCGTCGACAACAGGAGGTCATATGAAGATTA
>JBAVYC010001644.1:0-3012 GCA_049698595.1 Desulfobacterales bacterium
TGCCGCTGTTGTGCTATGGCACGTTCAGGGTTTTCCTTCTCTGGACAACGGATACCCGGGACCTGCACTGTTCCCTTCTGTCCTGGCCGTGTTAGTCATTCTTTGCGGAATCGGACTCATCATTCAGGGTGTCCGGCAGCGTGAAAAGCTGCTGAAATTGGATACAGGTACCCTTAGGCTTTCAGGGTCGCTCAACATATTTTTCGTGCTCGGAACGATTGTCTGTTATATTTTTCTGGCCGAAACCATCGGCTTTCTGATTTTTTCCTTTATGGTGCTCCTGATCCTGATGAAATGGCTGAAGGTAAAAACACTTTCGAGCATTGCGATGTCCATTGGTGTGACGCTGGTCATCTATCTCCTGTTTGCTAAAGTACTTCTGGTACCCCTGCCCTGGGGGCTGTGGGGTTGGTAGTTGTTCAATGGAAAATATTCTGACGGCCTTTTCTTTGATTTTTCAGCCGTACGTATTGATGATCATCGCCATTTCAGCTCTATACGGGCTGTTTGTCGGGGCGAGTCCCGGCTTGACGGCGACCATGGCAACCGCCTTGCTGGTGCCGGTGACATTTTTTATGGACCCGGTTCCGGCATTGGCGGCCATCGTTACCATGGAAGCCATGGCGATTTTTGCCGGTGACATCCCCGGAGCACTGGTTCGCATTCCCGGCACTCCGTCCTCAGCCGCCTATGTGGATGAGTCCTATGCCCTGACCCTGAAAGGACAGGCCGGGTTCGTCCTGGGCGTCGATGTCACGGTGGCAGCCATCGGCGGCCTGGTCGGTGCCATTATCCTTATTTTGTTAGCCCCCATGCTGGCCGAGGTGGCCATGCAGTTCACTTCATTCGAGTATTTCTGGCTGGCCTGCATCGGGTTGAGTTGTTCCGTGCTGGTGACCAAAGGATCCCTGCTCAAAGGGCTTATTTCGCTGTTGATCGGGCTTGCCATGACCCAGGTCGGGGTAGACATTACCCTGGGATATCCCCGGTTTACTTTCGGCGTTACGGACTTTCTGAACGGTTTTACTTTTATACCGGCCATGATCGGCATGTTTGGTGTTTCCGAGGTCATGCGCAATGTATCTTCGGAGGATTGTGCCTATGATGCCAGGGGTGTTCAAACCCGTAAAATATTTTCGGGGGTATTTAAAACTTTAAGACGCTACAAGCTCAACATTGCCAGGTCCAGCCTGATCGGGACTTTCGTAGGAATCCTGCCCGGTGCGGGCGCCGATATCGGGGCCTGGATTGCCTATGCAGTGAGCAAAAAATTCTCGAAAGAGCCTGAAAAATACGGCACGGGACACATCGAGGGAATCGTTGACGCGGGTACCGCCAATAATGCCGGGTTGGGCGGTGCCTGGGTTCCAGCCCTGGTCTTTGGTATACCGGGAGATTCCATTACCGCCATTGTCATTGGGGTGTTGTTTATGAAAGGCCTGCGACCCGGACCGATGATTTTTCAGCAAACCCCTGAAATTCTGTATGCCGTCTATGTCACCTTCATTCTCGCCAATCTGATCTTGATCCCCTTTGGCGTCATGGCCATTAAGGCCGGCAGCCAGATGCTGCGCGTCCCCCGCAATATGCTCATGCCCGCCATTTTAATGTTCTGCATGGTCGGTTCTTTTGCCATCAACAATACGGTTTTCGATGTCGGCGTAATGCTCGTCTGCGGCATCATGGCGTACTTCATGGAGGCCAATGACATCCCGGTTGCCCCGGCCATTTTGGGAATCGTTTTGGGCCGCCTGCTGGAAGACAGCTTTATGGTCTCCATGATTAAAAGCGACTGGGATTTGACGGTATTCTTCCAGCGTCCGGTAAGCGCTGTTCTCGGAGTCATCACCGTTATTTTGTGGAGCGGCCCCTTTATTGCGGTTTTCCGTAAATGGCGGCAAGACGTTAAAAATGCTGAAGTTGAAACCAAGGCATGCAAACCGAACATCGATGATGTGATCTGAAGCCGGTGGTTGATCTTCGATATTTAGCAGGTCTTTAGTAAGTTTTAATTGATCATAGGTGACCTCTGTTCGGAAGATCATTAAACAGCCTGTCTGCTGGTATGAAAATATCTGCTGCGCAAAGCTTAGGGCTTTTAGGTTTTTGTTGAGATACTTGTAACATAACTTAATTATTGCGTAAATTTAGATAATGGCAAGAAATTTAACATTTCGTCAAAGCTCAAATCACGGATTAAATCAGCAAATACTATATATTTCGCTAAATGTTAGACACAATTGATCAATGCCTGTCGAGAGTCCCTATATTGATTGACTGAAACCCATCGAATTTGGTATAAATGCACATAAATTGTTTCTGAAGCACTTATTCCACCAGACCTGAAACGGTGCTCCACTTCCAGAATCGAATCCGGTTCCTCATCTGATTTCCCGCGCTCCTTTGAATAGTCTACAGACAGAGTCCCACAGTTTAAAACCTAAACATGGGGATATCATATGGCGGATAAAGCTTTTAAACGTAAACTCACTGCTATCCTCAGTGCCGATGTGGAAGGCTACAGCCGCCTTATGGGTGAAGATGAAGAGGCGACCGTCCGCACCATAACCACTTATCGAGAGGTGCTCTCCGCATTTATTCAACAGCACAACGGCAATGTAGTGGATTCCCCAGGGGATAATCTGCTGGCTGAATTTGCCAGTGTGGTCGATGCCGTCCAGAGCGCAGTGGCAGTTCAAAAGGAGATCAAAGTCCGCAACGAAGAGTTACCTGAAAACCGCAGAATGGAGTTTCGCATTGGTGTCAACCTCGGGGACGTTATCGAAGAGGAAGGACGAATTTACGGTGACGGTGTCAATATAGCCGCCCGCGTGGAGTCTCTGGCGGAAGCAGGGGGTATTTGCATATCCGGCATAGCTCATGATCAGGTTGAAAACAAGTTGGGCTTAAAGTACGAAGACCTTGGTAAGCATGAGATTAAAAACATTTCAAAGCCGATACAGGTATACAGGGTACTACCCTATCCGGGTGCAGCTGCGCATAGGGTAGTCC
>JBAVYC010001645.1:0-2908 GCA_049698595.1 Desulfobacterales bacterium
CCCATGGCCGGCCTGTTGCTGTGCGCCCGGAAAAAATGGCAGCGCCTGTTTATGATCTGCATAATTTTGCCCTTCTGGACCTCCGTACTCGTGCGGACCTATGCCTGGATGGTGCTGCTGGGGCGCCGCGGGCTGGTGAACACCATCCTGCTCCAGACGGGGATGGTCGAACAACCTGTCAATTTACTTTTCAACACCACCGGAACCATCATTGGCATGACCCACATCATGCTGCCTTATATGATTTTTCCGCTCTTCAGTGTAATGCAAAACATAGACCTGCGCTTGATGTCGGCGGCCTACACATTGGGGGCCAAACCCCGGCAGGCTTTTTTGAAAATTTTTTTACCCCTCAGCCTGCCCGGAATTTTCGGCGGCGGGTTGTTGGTGTTTATTATCTCCCTGGGGTTCTTTATTACCCCGGCGTTGATGGGTGGGCATAAAGACCTCATGATGGCGGTGCTGATCGAACGTCGGGTCATGGACCTATTGCAATGGGGCATGGGCGCGGCCCTGGGGTTGGTGCTGCTGGGGGCAACGCTGTTGCTGGTAATTATCGTGCGTCGATTCATCGGCGTCGAAACTCTGTTCGGCGGAGGGCGCTGAGATGGTTGGTACAAAATGGATTTGGCGGCTGCTGCACGCTTTTGGCATCCTGCTGGCGATATTTCTAGTTCTACCGTCGCTGATCGTAATCCCCATCAGTTTCAGCGATTCGGCCCTGCTCAAATTTCCGCCCCAGGGATTCTCATTGCGCTGGTACATCAGTTTTTTCGAATCCCCGGCCTGGACCGATGCTTTGCTGCTAAGCTGCACCCTTGGCATCGGCACCATGCTCGTCGCCACCCTTTTGGGATCGATGGCCGCTTTGGGTCTGGTCAGGGGAGAGTTTCCGGGTAAAAATGTGCTGCATGGCTTTTTGCTGTCGCCCATGATCGTACCGTTTGTCATTACGGCTTTGGCCATGTACTATTTTTACAGCGAATTAAAGATGGTGGGCAATGCCTGGTCCCTTTTACTCAGTCATATCTGTCTGGCGACCCCAATTGTGGTGGTCATCGTTTCGGCGACCCTGCAAGATTTTGACCGGCAACTGGAACAAGCCGCCCAAATTCTGGGGGCGACCCCGTTGCAGGCCTTTATAAAGATCACTTTTCCCATTATTCGGCCCGGTGTCATCAGCGGCGCGCTCTTTTCTTTTATTATCAGTTTCGATGAAGTGGTGGTGGCGGCCTTTATCGGCGGATACCGTTCCGCCACCCTCCCGAAACGAATGTTCGACAATGTCAGAGACGAGATGGATCCCACGGTAGCCGCCATATCCACTATTCTGGTGGCGGTCAGCGTCTGCTTGTTGATTATTATGGCGGTTATAAAAAAACGGTCCGAAACCAGGCCCGGTGGGGCCTAAGGATTTCAGTATGTACAAAAAGGTCACTCCCCAAATGGTCGCCGAGCTACACGATTTGATCGGCGCTAATTGTGTTTTTAATGATGCGCTCAAACGCGAGGCCTACGGCCGGGACGAGTCCGGGCTGTTTTTCGATCCGGAGTTGGTCGTGGAGCCGGATACCATTGAGCAGATACAGCAGTTAATGGCCTGGGCCACGCGCCACCGAATTCCGGTCACCCCGCGGGCGGCGGCCAGCAACGTGACCGGCGGGGCATTGGCTGTCAAAGGCGGCGTCATTCTTTCCCTTATGCGCTTGAATCAAATCATTGCTATCGATAAACGCACCATGACGGCCGTTGTTCAACCGGGAGTAATTACGTATGAATTGCAATCTGCCGCCCGGAAACAGCGCCTTTACTATCCGCCCGATCCTTCATCGGTGGAATCCTCCACCATCGGCGGCAATATCGCTGAAGACGCCGGCGGCGCTCACTGCCTCAAGTACGGTACCACCAAGAATTATGTCCTGGCCTTGACGGTGGTATTGCCTGACGGGGCGCTTTTAAAGACCGGCACCAAAACCCGCAAAGGGGTTGTCGGCTATGATTTGACCGAGCTTTTCAGCGGCTCGGAAGGAACCTTAGGGGTGATCGTCGAAGTAACCCTGATGCTGATTCCGCAACCGCGCGAGGAAATCACCCTGTTGGCTGTTTTCGATGATACCGTCAAGGCCATGGATGCCGCTGCGGCAATTCTTGAAAGCGGTGTCATACCCTCCTGTTTGGATATGATGCGGGGTGGGGCGCTGTTGCCCGCAGATATGCCCATAAAACAAAAAGCCGCCAACGTCCTCTTGATCGAACTGGACGGCCATCCGGCTGCGGTGGAAGATGAACGGGATAGGGTCGGGGAAATATGCCTGGATCGGGGGGCGCTGGATGTACTGGTGGTGACGAGCGAAAGCAAGCGCAAAGATCTGTGGGACAAGAGAAGGCGGTCCTGGACCGACCTGGTCGAACAGACCGCCTATGTATCCTCTTTGGATCCCTGTGTTCCGCTGGATAAGATGGCGCAATTTGTTGGCAGGGTCGAAGAAATAAAAGCCCAATATGGCCTGACAGTCTATTTCAGCGGACATGTGGGCGATGGGAACCTGCATGTAAATTTTGCTGCCGACACCGACACGCCTGAGATTCGCCAGGATATCGAGACGGCATCCGAGGAGATCCTTAAACTGGCGCTTTCATTGGGCGGGACTATCTCCGGGGAACACGGCATCGGCTACATCAAAAAGAAATATGTCCCCCTGGAGATTTCCGCTACCTCCCTGGCTATCCAAAAAAAGATCAAACAGGTATTGGATCCCCTAAACATCATGAACCCGGAGAAGATCTTCCCTAACAGCCGTTGAACGCTTTACTGTCATGGGACGCATGAAAATTGAACATGGGGCTAATTCAGGAATTTAGAAAATTAAGGAT
Organism: Desulfobacterales bacterium; assembly: GCA_049698595.1. Lineage (GTDB taxonomy): Bacteria > Desulfobacterota > Desulfobacteria > Desulfobacterales > JAFDCJ01 > JAFDCJ01. The sequence goes on from JBAVYC010001645.1 coordinate 2,875, forward strand.
TTAGGGATTGAGGGATTTAAGACCGGAACCAAAA
>JBAVYC010001646.1:0-8196 GCA_049698595.1 Desulfobacterales bacterium
AACTGGGTTCTAACCTTATTCATTCTATTCTCCTGCAATTCACGATTTCAAATCACCGGAAACCATCTCGTTCTTTCAGACCACACGTTCAATCATACTTTTCGAGGGTCTCAATGACCTTTTCAGCCTTCACGCCGCCGTAGGTATCCTGATCCACCACCACCACCGGGGCAAGTCCGCAGGCGCCCAGACACCGCACGGCTTCCAGGGAAAAGCGCCGGTCCTCGGTGGTACCGCCTTCTTTTAAGTTGTATTTATTTTCGATACGGTTGACAGATTCCTGTATGCCCTTTACATAACAGGCTGTTCCCATGCAGACCTTGATCAAGTGGCGCCCCTTGGGCTCGAACGAAAAAAGTGAATAGAAAGAGGCAACACCGAAAACCTCGCTGGACGAAAGATTAAGTCCGTAGCTGATATAATCGATCATCTCAATAGGAAGATATCCGACAACATCCTGACATTCCCGCAAAACGCCGATGACCGAACCGGGGACATCCCGATTGGCACCGATAATCTCATCGACTTTCGCCCACATATCTTCTGTAATATCAGAATGTTGAGGATGATTGTCAGCAGTCATATAATAATCCTCCGGTTAATTGGAATGGGAAAGGACGGGTAATCAAAAAATTGAAGATTGGTATATCACATAAAAGGATAAAAATGTCAACGCTGACAAACTCATCACTCTCCTTCAAATTTGACAATCGAAAATACTTTTCGGCTACCGATTTTTTCCCGGCCGTTTAAATCGGGCAATTCCAGCACAAATGAGCATTCAATAATTTCTCCACCCAGTTTTTCAACCAGATTCGCTGCTGCTGATATCGTGCCGCCGGTGGCCATTAAATCGTCTATTATGACAACCCTTTCACCCTTTTGAATAGCATCCTCATGTATTTCAATGACCTCTTCTCCGTACTCTAAAGTGTAGGATTCACTGATCGTGTTATAGGGGAGTTTACCGTTTTTTCGAATCGGAATCATCCCGATGTCTAATTTATACGCCAATACGGACCCGAACAAAAAACCCCTGGCATCGATGCCGACAATTTTATCGATCTTTGCATTTACATACCGGTCGTAAAAAATAGTACAAATTTTCTTAAATGCCGGTGGGTCCAGCAACAGCGTCGTAATATCTCTAAATATGACACCTTCTATGGGCCAATCAGGGATAGATCTTACTTTACTTTTAATGTAATCACAGGCTTCTTTATAACTATTGGTAGAATTTAAAGCTGGTGGGGGAGTGGTAGATTTCATTGAGCACCTTTTTGTATAAATAATTGATGAATTGTTTCCAATAATATTTTTTTAACGTTATCTACATTTTCGTTAAAAATCGCCAAAATATCCTGCCAGATCGGCATTCCTTGATCCTCTTTCCAGCAATCGTAGTCCGTCGACATCGCTATAACGGCATATGGAATCATGGCTTCCTTGGCCAGGGCTGCCTCAGTGGCAACCGTCATGTTGATTATATCCGCTCCCCAGGCAATAAACATCTTCGATTCCGCCCGGGTTGAAAATCTGGGCCCTTCGATAGTAACCAGAGTCTTATCTTTATGAACTCTAAAACCCAGATTCCCGGCAACCGTATACAGCAGCTCGCTTAAATATTTATCAAATGGATCGGCCATAACCTCATGGAACATTCCCTGACTGAAATCATCATGAAAGGTATTGATTCTCCGTTTTGTAAAATCAATGAATTGAAAGGGAATCACAAAATCACCTCTGTCGATTTCCTCTCTTAAACTGCCACACGCATTTGTCGCGATAATATGGGTAACCGCCAAATCTTTGAGGGTCTGAATATTGGCGCGATAATTTGTATGGGTTGGACTGAATTGATGGTTGGGGCCGTGTCTGGGTACAAAAACGACATCAACATCGTTTAACTTTCCGGATTTTATTATAGTTTCACCATAAGGGGTGGTCCAATGCCGGCTGTGCAAATCTTTGATCATGTCCGGATCATCTAATCCAGAACCTCCGATAATGCCGACCTTCATATAAATCTCCCTTCACCAATTTGAAAATTTTCTGACAAATTAAATCATTACACAAAAGATGCACCCAAAAAAATTAAGATATCGCAATCGATTTACAAAAGCCAGAAAAAATTTTGGGTTAATATTGAGAGCAGCATACTTCGGTTGTAACCTTTGAAACTTGACCCTCCAAACCTGGAACCGTTCCGTTTAGGCGTTATGGCTCTCTTGACAGCGACCCGCCTTTATCCTATACTTTCCGAACAATCGTTCGTGAGTTCAGTGGTTCAGGGTTCACGTCAAATCTGACCCCCTGATTCGTCGGCCCAGTGACCTGCCGTCCAGGGCCACGTCACGGAGGGAGGCAAAACGCGTGATAATACCTCGATAGCCTAAGAGCCGATAGCTCGGAGAGAAGGGAAGCCAGGGCGGGCTGAACCTCTGAACGCTTACGCGCTTTCCAACTTGGACAGGTTCTCTGAATTTAACAGGAATGTTTTTTGGACGGAGCAGATGAAATTATCCCAAATTGTTGAAGCTTTGGAAGCAAGGGTCCTCTCAGGAGATGACCTTTTGGAAAAAGATATTGACACCTGCGGTGCCAGTGACTTGATGAGCGATATCCTGGCCGGATTGTCGGAAGGATCTATTCTGTTGACTGGGCTGACAACGGTCCAGGTGGTCCGCACTGCGATGGTTGCTGGTGTCGGCGCCGTGATTTTTGTTAGAGGGAAAACGCCGCCTCAGGAAGTGATCGATCTGGCCCGGGAGCAGGAGTTACCGTTAATCTCCAGTCCCTATTCAATGTTTGTATCCTGCGGCAGACTTCATGCCTGTAACCTAACCGGACTCGATGGCAGGAGATAGGGAAATAATTGAATATTGTAGATTGAATATCTTATGACTGCCTTAAAAAAAAGCTACTACATCAAATCACGAGATTTCATCCGTGCCGGAGAAGCATCCATCAAAATTCAGACACTTCTCAAATCCCTCGACTTCAATCCACAGCTGGTACGCCGGGTAGCCATATGCGGTTACGAAGGTGAGATGAATGTCGTCATGCACGGCGGTGACGGATCACTGGGTATCGCGATCGATACCGATAAGCTGATAATGGAAATTTCTGATGACGGACCCGGGATTGTTGATATTGAAAAAGCCATGCAATCGGGGTTTTCAACAGCTTCTGATGAACATCGCGAAATGGGATTCGGCGCAGGGATGGGACTGCCGAATATGAAAAAAAATGCCGACGATATCATCGTCGAATCTGAAAAAGGTCAGGGAACCCGCGTCCGAATGGTATTTTTTAACGACAGGGGAGGTGATCCCGGTTGACGGATACGCAGCAGCCCTCGTGCTTTGTCCATTTCGATAAAAATCTGTGCCGCGGCCATGCCTCATGTATACGTGCATGTCCAACCAAAGCCATTCGTATGGTAAACAAACGGACGGTCAACGTTGTCGGTCAATGCATCGGATGCGGCGAGTGTATCCGGGTATGCGACGCCGGGGCGGTAAGTGCGGCAGCGTCAGGAACCGGGACTTTCGGTCGGGATCATGTTGCCATCGCCCTGGTCTCTCCGGTTCTTTATGCGCAGTTTCCAGGCGTCATGCCGAAAGACATATTAATGGGGCTGCGCCAGATGGGGTTTCGACACACCGTCGATATGTCGTATTTTTTGGAAATATTTCATTACGCCACTGAAGAATTTATAAATCGCAATCGTGAATCGAATAAAGCACCCTGGCCGCTGATTTCGCCCGTCTGTCCGGTGGTGGTGCGCCAAATTGCGTTTCAGTTTCCCAGCCTCATGCCCCATGTCCTGCCCGTACTGAGGCCGGCAGCACTCATGGCGCGGGAGGTCAAACGACGAATTATCCCGTATTATCAAAAATCAGGTGATGCGGTTGCCTTGTATTACATCAATCCCTGTCCCACCAAAATGGACCCAAATTGCAGCAATCTCAACCAGCAGATGGATATTCCTGAGGTTGCATTGGGGATCAATGATATTTTCCCGGAATTGACCCGTCATGTTGAGCAAATTAAAAAATTCGACGGGATTCCGTTTGACCAGACTCGATTCGAATATGAAACCTCTGCCACCGGTAATGCATCCATGTGGGCGATGTCCGGCGGTGAGATTGCAGAAATGGATTTCGATCGCTCTCTGGCAGTTTCCGGACTTGAGGAAACCATTGCCTATCTTCAGAAGATCGAAATGGGGCTTTTCAAAGATATCGAATACATCGAATTTCGGACCTGCCGGGAAGGGTGTCTGGGAGGTGTGCTTACAGCCATTGATAAGTATCTGGCCAAAAGTGCCGTCCAAAAGATGGTCAAGCTGTTTGGACTCGGACGACGCCTGACCCGTGAAAATATACTGCGCATGTATGAAAAGGGACAGTTTCAAACGGAAAAAAGCCCTGCCAAATTAATCGAGTTATATGGAACCAAAAAAGAGGCCCTGTCCCTCGAGTCATTGCAGAAAATAGAAGAAATCATGGAGCTTCTCAGGGACACCGATTGCGCTGCCTGCGGTGCACCCGACTGTCGGACATTTGCCGAAGATATTGTTCGCGGCAGTGCTTCATTACAAGATTGTCTCTGGATCAGTGCCCACAGCACCACCAAAAACAAAAGACAAAAGGGGAAAAACACCATGACAGTAAACGATCTCGTGGAACGTTTTGGTCTGCAGGTTGTCGCCGGTGACAAAGGCCTCGAACGCCAGGTTGAAGACGGCTACTGCGGTGATTTACTCAGTGAAATTATGGGCAATGCCCCCGAAGGTTGTGTCTGGCAGACCATCCAGGGGCATCAGAACATCGTGGCCGTAGCGATTCTGCGTAATATGGCCGCCATTATAATTACCGGTGGCCAAACGCCGGATGACGAAACCCTGCAAAAGGCTAATCAGGAAGGAATTCCCATACTGCTGTGGCCGGATTCTTCTTATCAGCTTGCCGGCCGTCTTTATTCCATTGGAATCGGGAGTGCAGGGGCTGAGTAAAGAATCCTGCCCCCAGCTTCCGGCCCGCAGGCCCTAGTGCCCGGAGGGAGGACCAAATTTTCGATGTTATAATGAAAATGTAATTCTAAACCTTTGAACTTTGGGCCTTGGGCCTTTAGCCTTGAACCTCTGAACCCTGAACCTTTAAGCCCTAAATCTTGAACCCTGAACCTTCGAAACCTTACATGAAGGATACCGGTCTGAATGCGGGAATTATCGCTTCACATACTGGATATTGCTGAAAACGGGATTACCGCCGGTGCCGATTGTATTCATATCCAGGTGGAAGAAGCCCGTGCCACAGATCTGTTGACCCTTAAAATCACAGACAATGGCCGGGGAATGCCCGCTGAAAAAATTAAAAAACTGACCGACCCATTTGTTACCTCCCGTACAACCCGCAGGGTCGGTTTGGGTCTGTCACTGTTAGCGGCGGCGGCAGACCGCTGCGAAGGGAGGCTGACGGTTGAGACACAACCGGGTGCCGGCACGGAGGTGGAGGCCACTTTTCGTTACAACCACATCGATCGCGCCCCGGTGGGAGATATGGCCGCAACGATTACAACGCTGATAATGGGCAATCCGCAAATCGATTTTGTTTACACCCACATTATTGACGGTGAGGAATTCACCCTGGACACCCGCGAGCTCAAAGCTGAAATGGGAAATTTATCCTTAACAAATCCTGTGGTGGTTCATCACCTGACGGCATCCATCCGCAATTCGCTTGGACAATTGGTCGCAAATAAAGGCCCATAATAAAAAAAGGGAGCAAACCATGGCAAAATTGACAATTGAGGATTTAAAAAAAATTAAGGAGCAAACTGCGAAGAGTACTTCCTTGCGGGACGGCGATGCAAACGTAAAAATAACGGTTCATATGGGCACTTGCGGGATTGCCGCCGGTGCACGGGCAGTCATGAACGCGCTGATGGAGGAGATGGCCGAAGCCGATCGCCAGGACATCCGGGTGGTCACATCGGGGTGCATGGGAATGTGCAGCAGCGAGCCCAATGTAACTGTTGAAATCCAGAACGGTGAGCCGATTGTCTATCAACACATGGATTCCAACAGGATGCGCCAGGTCTTCAAGCGACATGCCCTATTAGGCGAAGTTCAGACTGATTTTGCTTTGGCGAAAATGTAAATTACAACGGACAACCACAGGTTAAATATGAAAGTAGACGGTAAAGACATCCGCACGATTTGGTTCGATGAACATGAAAAAATGGTAAAAATCATCGATCAGAGAAAACTTCCGCATGAATTGGCGATTGTCAATTTAAAGACTGTTGACGACGCCATCAAAGCCATTAAAGATATGTATGTCAGAGGCGCACCCCTCATCGGCGTGACCGGTGCTTATGCGGTTTACCTGGCAGCCTTGAACGCGCCTGGGGGTAAGTCTGACAAGGATTATTTACAGCACGAAGCCCGTCGCATCATATCGGCCCGACCTACGGCTGTCAATCTGGCCTGGGGTGTCGAAAGGGTACTATCGGAAATATTAACGATATCGGATCCTGCCAAGATAATTGATTCGGCCAAAAATATCAGCGGTGCGATCACTGAACTGGAAGTGGAGAATTGCAGAAAAATCGGAGAGCACGGCCTATCTTTAATTGAGCGAATCAGTCACCAAAAAGAGGGAAAAACCGTCAATGTCCTGACCCATTGCAACGCGGGCTGGCTGGCCTGTATCGAATACGGCACGGCCACGGCTCCGATCTATGCGGCATTTGACAAAGCCATCGACATTCACGTCTGGGTGGATGAGACTCGGCCGCTCAACCAGGGAACCCGGTTGACGGCCTGGGAGCTTGGTAAACACGGCGTTAATCACACCATTATCACGGACAACGCCGGCGGTCATCTGATGCAGCATGCCATGGTGGATATGGTTATCGTGGGCACGGACCGAACAACGGCGACAGGAGATGTGGCCAACAAAATCGGCACCTATTTAAAGGCACTGGCGGCCTGGGACAATAACATCCCCTTTTACGTTGCCCTGCCCTCCAGCACATTTGACTGGAGCCTTAAAGACGGCGTCAGGGACATCCCCATCGAGCAGCGCGATCCCGATGAAGTTAGATATGTTCACGGACTGGACCAGGACGGATCAACCAGCGTTTTGATTTGCCCGCAGACCAGTCAAGCAGCCAATTTTGCTTTTGATGTCACACCGGCAAAATTGGTAACCGGTTTTATTACCGAAAGAGGAATCTGCAAAGCGACGGAAGAGGATATCCGGCGGCTGTTCCCTGATAAAGACAGAGGATAGAAGACGCATGACAGAGGTCGGAAGACAGAGGGCAGAGTACGGATGGCGGAGGACAGAAAGCAGAGCGCTAAGGGCATAGAGCATAACGTAATAGATGATATCCAGCGGCTTTCGGCGAGGGATTCGTTGATGGTTTCTATATAATAGATCCGCCGGCTTCCGGCTCGTAGATCTTACAGAGCCTACAGCTCGGAGAGAGGTGGTCCTTAAATATTCAATATTCATTCGAAAATATTCAATCTTTTTATTATGCTGACGGAACTTGAAAAAAAACTAATTGCTTCGATTCAGGAAGATATTGCCGTGACCGATCGTCCTTATCTAGGCATCGCCAAAAAGCTGGGCATATCGGAGGAGACATTGCTGGACAGTCTTCAAAACCTATGCAACCGGGGATTCATACGGCGATTCGGTGCCACCCTGCGTCATCAGAAAACAGGATTCACCGCCAATGCCATGGCTGCCTGGCAGGTTGCTGAAGATCGCATTGACGAAGTCGGCACTAAAATGGCCTCATTCCGCCAGGTCTCCCACTGTTACCGGCGCAACCCCACCAAAAGCTGGCCATTTAATCTTTACACCATGATTCACGCCAGCGACAAAACAGCCTGCCGTCAAACCGCCCACGAAATGTCCCAGGCCGCAGCAGTTGAAAACTACATGCTGCTTTTCAGTCGCCGCGAACTGAAAAAAACCTCGATGGTGTATTTCCCTTCGGATGAAGATGACTGAAAGCATATGCCGATCAGCAATGCACCTCATATTCTTCTCGTCAATCCCTGGATACATGATTTTGCCGCTTACGACTTCTGGGCCAAACCCATGGGGCTCCTCACCATAGCCGCCATGTTGAGACATCACGGGTTTCGGGTCTCTTATGTCGACTGTCTGA
>JBAVYC010001647.1:0-1559 GCA_049698595.1 Desulfobacterales bacterium
CAAGTCATCTGTCGCGCAATTCTTGAATAGCTTTATTCCTTGCTGAGACAAAGGCCCCAACACAACGGGTAATATCATCCTCGGTAGTAGCCCAGGAACAGATACTTATTCGGATAACCTCTTTTCCATTCCAACTTGCTCCGCCGACCCAACATTCACCTGACTCTTGAATATACCGCATGGTCAGGTCAGTGACCTGATCATTATCACATGCGACAAGCACCTGATTGAATACGATGTCATTTAGAATCTGAAAATTTTCAGCTTTAAGTTCCTGCCCAATTTGCACCGCCCTTTGGTGAAGTTCAAACACCAATTCGTCAACGCCTTCTTTTCCCAAATATTTTAAGGCTGCCCAGAGTTCAATCGCTCTTGCCCGTCTGGACATTTCAGGTGTGTAGAACATCCCGTCTCTATTTTCACTGTATGCAATGTAAGAACCTGATGCGTGCAATGCGGATCTCAATGCTTCATTATCGCTGCAGAGCACGATGCCGCCGTCATAAGGCGTATTGAGTGTTTTGTGTCCGTCCACAGAAAATGAGTTCGCTTTTTCCATTCCTTTTGTAAGATATTTTAATCGACCAGAAGCGGCTGCCCAAAGGCCGAAAGCACCGTCAATATGCACCCAGGAATTTACTTCATTGGCTTTTTCACATATTTCATCAAAGGGGTCGAAGGCACCGGATTTTACATTTCCGGCCTGAAGTATCAGTATTGTACTTTCATCAAGTTCGGGAATTTCTGATGGTATAATCCTGCCTTGTGCATCTGTTTCAACCCATTCTACATTGTCTATGCCGAACCCGAGGAGGGCAATCGCTTTGACAACAGTTCCATGAACATGACGTCCGGCAACGATTCTGATTTTAGGTGCGCCGTAAAAGCCTTTCTTATTAATATCCCAGCCATTATTTTGAAAAATTCGGTACCGTGCGGCGGCCAAACCAGAAAATATCGCCAATGAGGAACCGCTGACAAAACCGGCAACGACATTATCAGGCAAACCCAGTAACGTTTTCAGCCATGATTCAGAGACTTCCTCAAGTTTTGCGGCGATAGGAGACATCACGTAAAGTGCGGTATTTTGATCCCAAAAGTCCGACAACCATCGTGCAGCAAGAGCGGCAGGTATGACACCACCATCGACAAAACCGAAATATCTGCCACCTGTCTGTGCCACGCTTGCCGGAGCACCGTATTGATTCAATTGTTCTAACACTTCGGAAGCATTTCCCGTAGATTCGGGAAGTTTTTCGACAAACTGATCTAAGTTACCGATTGCTTCAGGCGTTGGATAGACATTGCGTTCAAGAACATTGTCGGCATAATCGAAGGCATATTTTTGTGCCTGCCTAAAAATATCTTTTTGTTCCATTTCATGGAACATTTTCTCTTGCAGCTTTCCTGTCATATTTAATCCTTCTTAAAGGCTAACTGGCAAAGCCTGTCTTCTTGTCCATCTCTAATTTTCTGTATCGAGATAAATGACCTTAAAGGCCTGCAATGCTGGTTGGTTTTTACGTCAATGCCGTCTAAACAAAATAGCGCTGTTAATC
>JBAVYC010001648.1:0-8571 GCA_049698595.1 Desulfobacterales bacterium
GTCGGCTTTGAAATTTGAGCTCGAAAAACCAGGCCGGCAACCGCTACAAAAAATCCGGAAATTAATATAATCGTAGGTAACACAACCTGCAACGACAATTTCATTTCAGGTGCGTTGCCTTTAAACAACATAAGAGAGCCCAGCAGCAGAGATACAACACCGGCCACACTTAAAAGCCCATAGCTGGTAATCTTCATCTCCATTATAAAAAATATAATGGCCAGCACGATCAACAAAATTCCGGCATAGTTTACCGGAAGTGTCTGCATTGCAAAAAATGCGAGAATCAAGGCGATCGCTCCGATCACTCCCGGAAAAATAGCACCCGGATGAGAAAATTCGAAATAGAGGCCCGCCAGTCCAATCATCATGAGAATATATGCAATATTGGGATTGCTGATGGTCTTTAAGATTTTGGTGCGTAAAGTCTCTTTGATGGTCACTTTCTTCACATCGTCGAGTTTTAATATGCCTCTGTCTTTGATTTCACGGCCGTTGAGTTGTTTGATGAGGTCATCGGTGTCCGTGGCGACAAGATCAATGATATTTTCTTTCAAAGCCTCGGTTTCGGTCACCGAGACGCTCTCCCGGATGGCATCTTCCACCCATTTTGCGTTTCGGTCCCGTTTTTCGGCAACGCTTTTGGCCTGGGCCACCATGTCGTTGATGACCTTTTCCGACATGGTCTTATCAATCTCCTGTCCGCCTGCGCCCACCGGATGGGCGGCACCGATATTGGTCCCCGGTGCCATTGCAGCAACATCCGCCGCCATGGTAATCATCACACCGGCGGAAGCGGCTCTGGCGCCGCCCGGATACACAAAGACCACCACCGGTACCTTGCTGGCCAAGATATTCTGGACGATTAGGCGCATGGATTCAGCCAGTCCTCCGGGAGTATCCAGTTCAATGATCACGCAGGCAGCCCCATTTTCTTCGGCTGTTTTAATACCGGATTTTATAAAATCGGCCGTTCCCGGACTGATAGCATCCGCCACCTGGATGATGTAGACATCGTTTTGTCCCGCAAAAACAATATTCGTACCAGCTATAATGACCAGCATGACCGCCAGGTGAAAAATTTTAGTCTTCATAACGATATTCCTTCATCAGCATTTTCATATCTTCCCACACATCCCGCTTTTTATCTGGATTACGCAACAGGTAGGCTGGGTGATATGTGGGCACTACTTTTATTCCCTTGTACACATGAAAGCGTCCCCTGAGTCTTGATATGGGGGTGGTGGTTCCCAGCAGTGTCTGAGCTGCAAAGGTACCCAGTGCAATGATGAAGTCAGGTTGTAGGGCTGCTATCTGGCGCTCAAGAAACGGAAAACAGGTTTTTATTTCATCAGATTCGGGATTTCGGTTTCCCGGAGGACGGCATTTGATGATATTGCAAATATAAACCTGGCTTCGGGATAATTTTATGGCTTCGATGATGCGCGTCAGAAGCTGACCGGCGGCACCGACAAAAGGTTGTCCTTTTCGGTCTTCTTCAGCACCGGGACCTTCGCCGATAAACACCAGTTTGGCTTTGGCATTTCCATCTCCAAATACAATATGATTTCGCTCCTGTGCCAGTTTGCATCGCCGGCAGTCACCTAAATCGGCGTGGATATCATCCAGAGTTTCGGCAGAAGACGTTCGACCTTTTCCCCACTTTTCAAGTTTTTCCAAAGAATGTTCGGTGCAGGCGAAGCCGCGATACCCATTGGCAGCTAAAAACCGAAAACTATTTTCAATTTCCAGAAGTGTCTGAGTCAATGTTTGTTTGTCGTTCATCTTATTTCAACAGTCCGGATTCGGAAATACCACTGAACGGTGCGACCCATATCTCAACCATGGTATCCCAGCTATTGTCCGTAATGTTAATGACACACCATCTGTTTTCTTTTTGGAAAAGCAAAAGGGTTCGCGGAGATTTAAAGGCACTGACCGCCTGCCAGTTGTCCTTGACCATGTTGTTGTCAAAAAATTCGATCAGAGAAACACGTTCAACTTTGGATTCGAAGATGAGAACACCGGCTGTAAAACCGGCGGTTTGGTAAACAAAGGAAGCTTTGGCATTCAATTTTAATTCGCGCGGAACTAGCACATCACCAAAATCGTAATATAACGGTGCATTTTTTTCGTCTTTTTCGAGTGCATCCGATCCGTCCGTTTTTTTTGGTGTTGAGGAACATGCCGCCAGCAAAATCATCAAGACCAGCATGCTTCCCATAAAAAAAACAGCCGCACTATGTACCATCATTTTTCCCATGGTCACTCCTCCCATAGTATAGATATCACAAAAGGTACCAACCCGACAATCACAATATAGTGGTTGGAAAAAAAAGGTGTTTGAGATCTGGCCTTTCAAAACACAAAAATTATATTAAAGGACATCAGAAGTGCAATTTTTCAAGATCAAATATGCCGGGATTTTAACCGTCCCGACGATATCGGGACGGGGACCGCCCTGGTGTAATATATGCACATTTCACCGGGCCGGCAGGCATACAAAGGCATATCGCGAGGCTTTTCACGAAACTTCCATTCGATGGGGATCGGTGCGGATTGAGAAATAATTGCTCAATTTAGCTAATGCTATGTATCAAAATTGTTAAAGGTTTGAAATCCCTCCAACTGGCACAGGTAATCTTTTTGGGCCTCCTTCATATCGGATTCTACCATTTCAGCAATTAGTTGCTCAAATGTAATGCGAGGTTTCCATCCCAGTTTTTTCCTGGCTTTGCCGGCATCGCCCAACAGGTCCTGCACTTCGGTAGGGCGAAAATAGCGTGAATCCACGGCAACCACGATTTGGCCGGTTTCCTCATCGATGCCCTTTTCATCAACACCCTCACCTTCCCAGCGAATTGATAAACCAAGCTGCCGTGCGGCAATCTCGATGAACTCTCTGACGGAATAGTGTTCACCGGTGGCGATAACATAGTCTTCCGGTTTATCCTGCTGGAGCATCAACCACTGCATTTCGACATAGTCTTTGGCGTGCCCCCAGTCTCTTTTAGCGTCAAGGTTGCCGATGTGAAGGATGCCCGAAAGGCCTGTTTTGAGTCGCGCCAGAGCCCGGGTGATCTTGCGGGTGACAAAAGTTTCACCACGAATAGGCGATTCATGATTGAACAAAATCCCGTTGCAGGCATAAATGCCATAGGCCTCTCGATAGTTGATAGTGATCCAGTATGCGTAAAGCTTGGCCACGGCATAAGGCGAACGGGGATAGAATGGGGTGGTTTCTTTTTGTGGAATTTCCTGGACTTTTCCATAAAGTTCGGATGTGGAAGCCTGGTAGAACCGGGTTTTATTCTCCAACTTTAAAATTCTGATGGCTTCCAGAAGGCGCAGCGTTCCCAGAGCATCCACGTTAGCCGTGTATTCGGGTGTCTCAAACGAGACTTTAACATGACTTTGGGCCGCCAGGTTATATATTTCCTCTGGTTGGGTTTCCTGGATGATGCGAATGAGATTGGTGGAATCCGTAAGATCCCCATAATGCATAAAAAATTGCACATCCTTTTCGTGAGGATCCCGGTAAAGGTGGTCGACCCGAGCCGTGTTGAATGAAGATGCCCGGCGCTTGATACCATGGACTTCGTAACCTTTTTTAATTAAAAATTCAGCCAGATAGGAGCCGTCCTGGCCGGTAATGCCGGTAACCAGCGCTCGTTTCATGCAATCTCCTCCTTGAGTTGCAGAAATATGTTCTGTTTGGTGCTTTGGCAGTATCGGACGCGGCACCTCAGCAATTTTTGTTTACAAGACTCTTAAAATATTCGACCGTTCGCTCAAGTCCTTCTTCAAGCTGGATTTTCGGCTCCCATCCCAACCGCTCTTTTGCCAGATCTATATTTGGCTGACGCTGCAAGGGGTCATCTTCCGGCAAGGGAAGATAGACAATTTTAGAGCTTGATCCGGTTAATGCAATTATTTTATTAGCAAGCTCAAGTATGCTGAATTCATTGGGGTTACCGATATTAACCGGCCCGATAAAATCATCCGGCGCATTCATCATTCGTACCATTGCGTCAATCAAATCATCAACAAAACAAAAAGAACGGGATTGAGTTCCCGCACCAAATATGGTGATGTCCTGGTTGTTTAGTGCCTGAATGATAAAATTGCTCACTACCCGGCCATCATTGGGATGCATACGCGGCCCATAGGTATTAAAAATCCGTACAACCCGGATGCTGACCTTATGTTGCCGATGGTAATCGAAAAACAGCGTTTCGGCGCAACGTTTGCCCTCATCGTAGCAGGACCTTATACCGATGCAATTGACATTTCCCCAGTACGCTTCAGTCTGGGGATGAACGGTGGGATCACCGTATACTTCCGATGTAGAGGCCTGCAGGATTCTGGCCCGAAGTCGTTTGGCCAGGCCCAGCATGTTGATAGAACCGTGGACATTGACCTTGGTGGTCTGTACCGGATCATTTTGATAATGAATCGGAGAAGCCGGACAGGCCAGGTTATAAATTTCGTCCACTTCCAGATAAAGGGGAAACGTAATATCATGTCGAATAAACTCGAAGTAGGGGTTATTCAACAGATGGATGATATTGCGTTTGGTCCCCGTGTAAAAATTGTCCACACATATGACATCACATCCCTCCGCCAGCAAACGTTCACAAAGAAAAGAGCCTAAAAATCCGGCTCCTCCGGTCACGAGCACACGTTTTCGGAGATGCATATTTTTCCCCTATTTTTTGATTAAACTATCCACTTTTCAGGCCGGCGCCGCCGCTCGTGTGAAATCTAAGACGCTAATTTTGCTGGTTAGATTGTCGAGGTCCGAACCGAAACATCCGCAGGCGTAAATTGCTTTTCCAAATATCTGCCAATTCATAAAATTTATATCACGAAACAGGTAAATATTGCAACAACCTTATGATTTTTCTATATATTTAGGAGTATTAAGACTGTTTTCTGATACTTCTGCAGTTGCTTCGATGGATTCCTGTCTTCCCAGTCAAAGGAAATGACTCTACCGGTGAATAGTTGGGTGTGCGGGCTGCGCGTCAATCTTCAAAATTGATCTTTACACAATTGCAGGTTTCGAGTATATAAATACACCCGCCAGGACAAGGATCTCAGCAAAGTGACCGCAAGCCCCCGTAGCTCAGTGGATAGAGCAATGGATTCCTAATCCATGTGCCGCAAGTTCGATTCTTGCCGGGGGCACCAAAACTAACCGGCTAAGTAACAATTAAAGTTTAACCTTAAAATTGACATCTATACACAATTCGGTGTTTTTCTTCTATTTCTGTGACAGCCGATATACTTGTGACAGTTCAAATTTTGTAAATTTGGAGGAACTGTTTCCTTTCTGATTAGCCTCGATCTATCAATCACAAAATCAATTCTCCGAAAAACGATCCCTGCACCTGAGACTCCTCTTTCATTCGTCTTGAATTTGAAGAAGTCAACAATAATTCTAAAAATTACTTATTTATAATCAGTTAGTTATTTATATAACTTTAAAGTTTTATATGAATATCGAAGAATTCCCTCAAGGATATTTTTTTTCATAATCAATCAATTATTCAGATTTAGCACGATTTTTGCGACATTTGCGTTGATGGTTGTGATCGACAGGGGCAGATTGAATTAAACGGACTATAGTGCGGTCCGTTTGCTAAAATCTCAAATTGAAAGGAAGTTGTCATCGATAAAATGTTATTGATTATTGCTGGAATAGCTGCCATATGTTGTTTATTGGGGATGGTAACTTTCCTGATTGCAATATCGAATGAAATGAAATGCAGAATCCGGACCTCGAAGACGTTAAACTTGAGAAGCATCAATTTGATTTTTAGTTCCGGATAAGTAAAAATGAATACCATCGCAATACAATACTGCTTCCGGTTACCTGATAACTCCAGCGAAGATTTCAAATTGGAGCTGAATCCGAACAACCTGGAGCTGACGGGTAATATTCCGCAATCCCTGCCGGCATGGACCAGGCTATATTTCCATCAATGCCCGCATTGCCCTCTTGATGTCCTTACAGATCCCTACTGCCCCCTGGCGGCCAACATCGTCAATATCGTCCAGAAATTTGACGGCCTGATATCCTATGATAAAATCAGGGTGGACGTCATCACCCAAGAGCGACGGATCTCCCAGCACACCACCGCCCAAAAAGGAATCAGTTCGATGATGGGCCTGGTCATCGCAACCTGTGGTTGCCCTCATACCGCTTTTTTTAAGGCCATGGGCCGATTTCATCTGCCCTTGGCAAGTAACGAGGAGACCATATTTCGGGCCACTTCAATGTATTTATTGGCACAGTATTTTTTAAAAATGGAAGGTCAGCACGCTGATCTCGAACTTGAAGGTCTGACCAAAATTTATCAAAATATGCAAATCGTTAATGTTGCTATTGCCAACCGCCTTCGATCCACTTCCATGAGCGATTCATCAATAAATGCAATAATCATACTGGATAACTATGCGAAAAGCCTGCCCTATGCCATCGAAAAATCCTTGGAAAATTTACGCCATCTCTTTTTGCCTTTTCTAACCTGACCCGGACAAACCGATAAAAAAAGTTGAGTGAATCTATTTTGCCAATTTGCTAATCCTGACAACAATGCGGCAAAATATGTCTTAAGGATTTTGCCTTAAAGCCCGATAGGATTTAAAGGTCACTATCCCATATGGAAAAAATATTGATTCCGCTTGCAGGGGCTTGCTTGGAAAGGAATCCGTCGGCATGCATGCTGGATTTTAGAATACACAAACAGGAATTCAAGGAATGTATTTGAATAAGAATGAGGTATTTAAGGTTTTAACCATTGGTGGCGGTAGTGGCCAGTACGCGCTTCTATCAGGATTGCGGGATATAAAAAATATAGAAATCACCGCGGTAGCCTCGATGGCTGATAACGGTGGCAGCACCGGTAGATTGAGAGACGAACTCGGTGTTTTACCTCCCGGTGACGTCCTCAAATGTGTGATCGCACTTTCTCCCTTACGGGATGCTGCAAAAAAAATCATGTTAAAAACGCTGAAAAGTGACAGGCGCCTACAGGGCCATAAAGCAGGAAACATGCTGATTACAATGCTGTCAAGATACACCGGTAGTTTTCCAGCGGCCATACGAACTTTGTCTGAAATTCTTGAGGCATCCGGACGCGTCTTGCCGGGGACCACCAACAAAGCCACACTTGTCGCTGAGTTGGTTGATGGAAGCCGGATTTACGGTGAATCCTCGATCGATATACCACAGAGCACCCAACGAGAACAAATCAAGGATCTATTTTTAGTTCCTCACCATAACGGTTCAATTTCAGCCTATCCCCCTGTAGTTGAGGCAATAAAAGAATCAGATGTTATCCTGATAGGGCCTGGTGATTTATTTACGAGTGTTATAGCAAGTCTCATAATACCGGGAATTAAGGAAGCCATTCAAGACACAAATGCCAGAATCTTTTATATCTTAAATATCATGACTAAATTTGGCGAAACCCATAATTTCAAAGGAATTGATTTTGTACAAAAAATCGAAGGGTATCTTGGTCGGCAAGTCAATGGGATCATCTGTAACGATAGAAAACCTGACAATAGATTATTGGAAAAGTATCAGGCAGAGAAATCCGATTTTGTTGAAATTGAACAATTGAAAAAACTGATGAACAAGCGCCTGATATACGCAGGAGATTTATTGGATTCTTCAGCTGATATCGTGCGCCACGATTCAAATAAATTGGCTTCTATGGTCCAATCGATTATCTTTAAAGAACACTTTTTTGAACCCAAAAAATTGACCAACGACCCTATTTTGATGCAATTTGTTCTAAAGGATTCCGTTAAAATGCCGATCAGGTATAAAAGCGTGAAAGCATCGCAAAGAATCGCTTAGGACCTCAACCAATTACATTACAAGCCTAAAAACATGGAAACTGATCTGATTGGCGTTAGCGCAAATATAGCTCGTGTGCGAGAATTGATTCAACGAATAGCCGATACTGGTTTAAACACGATAGTTTTCGGTGAAACAGGCGTTGGCAAAGAACTGGTTGTTAAGTCGCTGTATCAACAGTCCGAAAGGAACGGAGGTCCATTTGTTAAAGTGAACTGTGCCGCCTTACCCGATAACCTGTTGGAAAGTGAGATGTTTGGTTATGAACGGGGGGCTTTTACCGGAGCACAGCGCAAAATGCGGGGAAAGTTTGAACAGGCCAACCGAGGCGTATTGTTTCTAGACGAAATAGGCGACATGTCCTTATCCCTGCAGGCGAAGCTGCTGCACGCGTTACAAGATGGTGAATTTATTCCCTTGGGTTCGGAAAAAACGGTCAAAAGCAATGCCTGGGTTATCGCTGCCACCAACCGTGATCTTGCTGAAGACCTAAGAACCGAAAAATTTAGGGAAGATTTATACTATAGGATCAGCATGGCGAGTATCAATATTGATCCAATCCGCAAAAGGCCGGAAGATATAGCACCATTGATCTCTTATTATTTTGAACAATACGCTTCACAACTAAAGGCCAAGCACCCACTGAACCTAAATGAAAATTTGATGGCTAAGCTGACGGCGTATCATTGGCCGGGAAA
>JBAVYC010001649.1:0-8433 GCA_049698595.1 Desulfobacterales bacterium
TTTGACTATGGGGATTTCTGCTTTTGACATTGCAAGCCCCTTCATTTTTTCTACTCTATATATTAGGATAAAAGCGACAGGTAATCTATGAATTCGTAATTATTACTATTAATGAATGCCGATGACAAGGATAATTTTGTTAGCCTGGTGTTAGGCCGGAACCGGGTATCCGATCAATTTATTTTGACAAAACCGCATTCAAAAGATTATATTTCCAGCTTTCAATTTAGCCGGGTAATCAACAGGCCTTAAGAATATGAAATTTTTTTTGTGCGTCTTAGGATTGGTTATGATAGTTGAAGGGCTGCCTTATTTTGCGTTTCCGGAAAAAATGAAATTCTGGATACAAAAAATTATTGGTACGCCCGAAAGCTCTCTGCGCAGGTTCGGGCTTGTGCTCATGGTACTGGGGATGTGCCTGATTTATTTTGGAAGACACTGAGCATGTATTCACTAAACGACTATCACTATGATCTGCCGCCGGATTTGATTGCCCAGCAGCCGGCGGAACAACGGGACCGTTCGAATCTATTGCACCTGGACCGCCGGAGCGGTGCATTATCCCACCATAGTTTCAAAGAAATTGGTGCCTTTTTGAAACCGGGTGATGTCCTGGTTGTCAACGACACGGCGGTAATCCCCGGGCGACTGGAGGGTAAAAAGGTTACCGGCGGTAAGGTCGAGGTGCTTATATCCGATTATGCCGAAGATTGTAAATCAAGTCAGCAAAACGGCAACGTTGTGTGCAAGTGTCTGGTAAAGGCCTCAAAACGTCCCGGCCCCGGTACCTGGCTTCATTTTGCAGACGGTTTGAAGGCCGAGGTAATAGATACCCGCAACGGCGCCCATACCCTTAAATTCTATTTCCAGGGCGATTTTGAAACCTTGTTAGACAGAATTGGACAAGTGCCGCTTCCGCCTTATATTAAGAGAAATCAAAATGGGGAGCCGCCTTGCGATGATAAAAGCGCCTACCAGACGGTTTACGCCCGATCCAGGGGTGCCATCGCCGCGCCGACCGCAGGTCTGCATTTTACCGAGGAACTTCTTGACCGGCTGAGAGCCAACGGGGTGAGCATTGTAACCCTTACGCTGCATGTGGGCTACGGCACGTTTTTACCGGTCAGGGTCGCTGATATCCGCCGGCATCAAATGCATTCGGAACCGTTTACGATTTGTGCCAAATCGGCGGAGACGATAAACAATGCGAGAAATTGCGGGAATCGGGTGGTTGCGGTCGGTACCACCTGTGTGCGAACCCTTGAATATGCTGTGAATTCAAACGGGCACCTAGCGGCCGGCAGCGGCAGATGTGATCTGTTTATTTTTCCCGGACACCTGTTTAAAGCCGTTGATGCGATGGTCACCAATTTCCATCTGCCGCAATCGACCCTTTTAATGCTGGTATCGGCCTTTGCGGGGCGGCAGAATGTATTGAACGCATACCGGGAAGCCATCAGCCGGAAGTACCGGTTTTACAGTTATGGGGATGCGATGTTGATTCTTTGATGTCGGTTGTAAGTGGTCAGTTGTCCGTGGTGGTTTGCAAACGAGAATTATTGATGCAATAGACTTGAATGGGGAACGTTTTTGAAAACGCTAAAAAAACATAGTAGCGAAATTTTATGACAACAAACAACGGACCAGAAACCACTAGCACGACCATGTTCTCATTTGAATTAATTGCTCAGTCAACCGAATCCCGCGCCCGGGCCGGGGTGATCCGCACTTCCCACGGGGTCGTTGAAACACCTGTTTTTATGCCGGTGGGGACCAGGGGTTCGGTAAAATCCGTATCCCCCGAGGAACTGCTGGCAGCCGGCGCGCGGATTATCCTGGGAAATACCTACCATTTATATCTCAGGCCGGGATGTGATGTTATCCGCCGCTTTGCGGGACTCCATCGCTTCATGCACTGGGATGGACCCATATTGACGGATAGTGGCGGTTTTCAGGTGTTTTCCCTGGCGAAATTGGCGAAGATTTCGGAAGCGGGGGTTACTTTCCAGTCCCATCTGGACGGCTCAACTCATTTGCTGACGCCGGAAAAATCAATTGAAATTCAGACCTGCCTGGACTCGGACATTGTCATGTGCCTGGATGACTGCATTCAATATCCGGCCACCCGGCAAGACAGCCGGCATGCCCTTGAAATTACGACAAAATGGGCCCAAAGATGTAAGCATGCCTGGCAGGAAGCGCAAAACGGACGCAATGCCCTCTTCGGCATTGTTCAAGGAGGTATGTTCAGAGAACTGCGGAAACAATCTGCACAAGAGTTGATGAAAATCGACTTTCCCGGCTATGCCGTCGGCGGATTGAGTGTGGGTGAACCCGCTGAGGTTATGCTGGAAATGGCTGATTACACACTGCCGAATTTGCCGGAAACCAAACCGAGATATATTATGGGTGTCGGAACGCCTGAAAATCTTATCGAACTTGTGGAACTTGGGGCCGATATGTTTGATTGTGTGTTGCCGACCCGCAATGCCAGAAACGGGCAGATGTTCACTCAATACGGCACCGTCAATATCAGCAACGCGCAATTTAAGGACGATACCGAACCGCTGGAACCCGGCTGCGAGTGCTACACCTGTCGCCACTATTCCAGAGCATACCTGCGGCATTTATATATGGCCAGGGAACTGCTGGCGTATCGTTTAAACACGATCCATAATATTCATTTTTTTATCCGTTTTATGAAACAGATACGGGAAGCGATTCTGGCGGATGAATTTGAGTCGTTTAGGAAAGCATTCTACCGGAAGCTGGAGAATTAAGCACGATAAAACAAAACCAACACACAGGAGAAAATATCATGAAAGAAAAAGTTGAAAAAGCTTTGGAAAAAGTCAGACCCATGCTGCAGGCCGATGGGGGCGATGTGGAACTCGTCGACGTGCTGGACGGTATCGTTACGGTGCGGCTGAAGGGCGCATGCGGAGGATGCCCGATGTCTCAGATGACCCTTAAAAATGGTATCGAGAGAATTTTAAAAGAGGAAGTGCCCGAGGTCGTATCTGTAGAATCTGCTCCCTGACAGGACTTTGAGCAGAGAGCAGGGTGCATGGGGCCTGGAGCAGAGAGCATAGGGAATTCGGAAGCCAGAACTAATATGAGCTCAAGGCTGAAAGCTCAAAGGCGGCCTTCGGCCGTTGGAGGAGCGCTTCGCTTGAGGTTGGAGGCAAAATGGCTGAGGGAAGAAGCTGGGAGGCTTGGAAGGGTGAACCCGAAAAGAGCTCAAAGCTCAAAGCTGAAGGCTCAAAGGGGGCGTCCTGCCGTTGGAGGATAGAGGCAAAGAAGCTCAAGGCTCAAAGCGTCAGGATTGCGGATTAAGGGATTAAAGATTAGGAATTGACGAATACGAATGACGATTGAAACTAAGAAGGTTTGAAGATTCTATGGTGAGAAGGGGTGAAGGTCAAGGCGAAGGATGAAGGAAGAGGGAAGATGGACGAAAAGAAAACGATTCTATAAGAACTATCGAGAGATCTGAAAGTTTATCGCAAGACCTTTTCGTCGTCCCTCTTCTTAGCGAAGCGGTCTTCCTTCTTCCATCGGTCTTTTTTAAACGATCGCAACGATCCAAATTTATCCAGTGAAATTTACGTAGTAAAAATGAAACGTATTTCACCGGGACCATCTGAAAGGAGATGCAATGAAGGTTTTGAAAATTGACCATCTCGGGGTTGCCGTAAATAGTATTGATCAGGGGAAGAACTTCTGGACGGATGTACTGGGTCTGGAATTCGAGGGTTGTGAAACCGTGACGGAACAGAAAGTGACGACGGCCTTTTTCCCGGTGGGCGAGAGTGAAGTGGAGTTGCTGGAATCGACGGCGCCGGATGGACCCATTGCCCGCTACCTGGAAAAGAAGGGCGAGGGGATTCAGCATGTTGCCTTTCGAGTGGACGATATTGAATCGGCCTTACAGGAGCTCAAGAAAAAGGGGATTCGGCTGATTGACGAGAAACCCCGAAAAGGTGCCGGTGGCGCTCAGATCGCCTTTCTGCATCCGAAATCCACCAACGGCGTTCTGGTGGAACTCTGCCAGAGAGATTAGTTCATTAATTCATTGGATTGGCAGGGAAAAAGCTAAAAATAACATCATACCGCACCCCAAAGGAGTAAGTAATTATGTCAGAACATCCTGATAAAGAGAAATGGGTTGAACTAGCAACCAAGGAGATGAGGGGGAAGCCCTTGGAGACATTGGATTGGATGACGCCGGAAGGCATCCCGGTCAAACCGGTTTACACCGCCGAAGACTTAGAGGGCATGGCGCATGTCAACACCTTGCCGGGGTTGGCGCCTTACGTACGGGGTCCCAAGGCTACCATGTATGCCGGTAGGCCCTGGACCATTCGCCAATATGCCGGTTTTTCAACAGCCAAAGAATCCAACGCATTTTACAGAAGGTGCCTTGCGGCCGGCCAGAAGGGGCTTTCGGTTGCTTTTGATCTTGCCACCCATCGAGGATATGACTCCGATCATCCCAGGGTCGTCGGTGATATCGGCAAGGCCGGTGTTGCGGTGGATTCCGTCGAAGATATGAAAATTCTTTTCGACCAGATTCCGTTGGATCAGATGACGGTATCCATGACCATGAATGGGGCCGTGCTGCCAATTTTGGCGGGATACATCGTTGCCGCCGAGGAACAGGGCGTCAGCCAGGATAAACTGAGCGGCACCATTCAGAATGATATATTAAAGGAATATCTCACCCGTAATACGTATATTTATCCGCCGCAACCGTCCATGCGCATTGTTTCGGATATCATCGGATACTGCTCGAAAAATATGCCCAAATACAACACCATCAGTATCAGTGGATATCACATGATGGAGGCCGGGGCCGATTCCGTGCTGCAAACCGCGTTTACCATGGCAGACGGGTTGGAATATGTCCGGGCGGCGTTGAAGGCCGGATTGGACATCGATGCATTTGCCCCGCGGCTCTCTTTCTTTTTCGGAATCGGGATGAATTTTTTTATGGACATCGCCATGCTTAGAGCGGCGCGGTTTTTATGGCACAAACTTATCAGCCAATTTAATCCCAAAGATCGGCGATCAACCATGTTGCGCACCCATTGCCAAACTTCCGGCTGGAGCCTAACCGCTCAGGATCCTTATAATAATATTATCCGGACGACGCTGGAGTGTCTGACCTCCGCCCTGGGCGGCACCCAGTCCTTGCACACGAATTCTTTCGATGAGGCGGTGGGATTGCCCACGGATTTTTCCGCCAGAATTGCCAGGAATACACAAATTATCGTTCAGGAAGAATCACAGATTTGCCATGTGGTGGATCCCCTGGCAGGCTCTTATTATCTCGAGTCCCTGACCGATGGAATAATTCGCGCGGCCGGGAAAATTATTGATGAAGTGGAAGAGATGGGCGGCATGGCCAAGGCCATCGGCACCGGTATGCCGAAATTACGTATCGAGGAGTCGGCGGCCCGCAAGCAGGCTTGGGTCGATCAGGGTAAAGATGTCATTGTGGGGGTCAACAAGTATCAGATCGAAGAAGATGTCGATCTTCAGATACTGGAAGTTCCGGCCAGTGTGCGCGATGAACAAATTGCCCGGCTAAAGAACTTAAAAGCAACCCGTGATTCTGAAGCCGTGCAACAAGCCCTGCAGGCCCTGACCAGGGCGGCGGCATCCGATGACAATCTGCTGGAATTGTGTATTGACGCCGTAAGGGTCCGGGCTACGGTGGGCGAAATTTCCGATGCCCTGGAAAAAGAATTCGGACGCTATGTGGCCACCACCCAGTGTATATCCGGGGTGTATGCGGCCGAGTACGGTGATACTGAAATCATTGAGGCCATGCGCAAGAGGACGGAACAATTCCAGCAAAAGGAGGGTCGGCGGCCCCGGATCCTCGTGACCAAAATGGGACAGGATGGTCATGACCGTGGAATCAAGGTGATTGCCACCGGATTTGCGGACCTTGGGTTTGATGTGGATATAAGCCCAATGTTCCAAACCCCCGCAGAAGTTGCCAGAATGGCGGTGGAAAACGATGTTCATGTGGTTGGTGTGTCCAGTCAGGTGGCGGGTCACAAAACCCTGGTACCCCAATTGCTTAACGCCCTGAAAACCGAAGGCGGCGAAGACATACTGGTGGTGGTGGGGGGCATCATCCCGCCGGCAGATTATAAGTTTCTATACGAAGAGGGCGCTGCGGGGATATTCGGTCCTGGAACGCCGGTCACGAAATCCGCCAACCAGGTACTGGATGCGCTGGAAAAAGCTTAGGGCGGCGTTGAAGAGAATTTCGAATATCGAATAATGAATGTCGAATATCGAAGGGCTGTATTCTATCTATTTTTATAAAAAGATGGAGCGAAGCGATTCCATACTTCGATATTCTGCGGTTCGCTGTTAAGCTCGACTGCCGGCTACCAAAGCGGCCAGTCTAATCATCAGAAAAAAGGTATCGCCGCACCGACAATTGCCGCCGACGAGTCACTTTTTTTTCTTGACAAAAATTAGTTGATATAGGAATTTAAGAGTTTATTTTCAGAGGCCTATCACCTTATCGGCTGGCCGCTGGGTCCGTTCAACGGGATATAGGTTTATTTTACCCGGTCATTCGTATCGGATACAAGGCGGACGGCAGGGGAGCAGTTTGACTACAAAGAAAGGAATTGGATAATGGGAATCGTGGAAGATAAAATCCGTGATCTGAAAGCCCGGCAGGCAAAAGTGCTTGAATTGGGCGGAGAAAAGGCTGTTGCCGCCCAGCGCGAAAAGGGTAAGCTGACCGCCCGGGAGCGTCTGGATCTATTGTTCGATAAAGGCACATTCCGCGAAATCGACATGTTTGTCAGCCACCGCTGTGTAAATTTCGAAATGGAAAACGTGGACATTCCGGCAGATGGTGTGGTCACCGGCCATGGTCTGGTGGATGGACGGACGGTGTTTGCCTTTGCCCAGGATTTTACGGCGCGTGCCGGCAGCCTCGGTGAGATGCATTCCAAAAAGATCTGCAAGGTAATGGACCTGGCCTTAAAGGCCGGGGTGCCCTTTGTGGGGATCAATGATTCCGGCGGCGCCAGGATTCAGGAAGGTGTGGATGCATTGTCCGGATACGGTCAGATCTTTTTTCGCAATTCGGCCGCTTCCGGCGTCATCCCGCAGATTTCTGCTATCATGGGACCTACCGCCGGTGGAGCCGTGTATTCGCCGGCGATGACCGACTGGGTTTTCATGGTCAAAAATACAAGTTACATGTTTATCACCGGTCCCGAGGTGATCAAATCCGTTACCGGTGAGGAAATTTCCTTTGAAGAATTGGGAGGGGCTAAAACTCACAACGAAAAGAGCGGGGTGGCACATTTTGCCTGCGAAAGCGATCAAGATGCCATCGACCAAATAAGAGGTTTGCTTTCTTATCTGCCATCCAACAACATGGAAGATCCACCCTATGTGGCAACCGGTGATGATCCAAATCGGACGGATAAATTGCTGGATTCAATCATTCCCGATAGTCCGAATAAATCCTACGATATGAAAGATATCATCCGCTCTATCGTCGATAATGGTGAATTCTTTGAGCCCCATCAATATTTCGCCGGCAATATCATTGTCTGTCTTGCCAGATTGAACGGCAGAGCCATCGGCATTATTGCGAACCAACCCAAGGTGCTGGCCGGATGTCTTGACATTAACGCATCGGACAAGGCCACGCGGTTTATCCGGTTCTGTGATTCCTTTAATATTCCCTTGCTGACCATTGCCGACGTTCCCGGATACCTGCCCGGCAGTCAGCAGGAATGGGGCGGGATTATCCGGCACGGGGCCAAACTGCTCTGGTGTTATTCTGAAGCGACGGTGCCGAAACTGCTGCTCGTGCCCCGCAAAGATTATGGTGGCTCCTATCTGGCCATGTGCTCCAGTGATCTGGGCAACGACATGGCATTTGCCTGGCCGACAGCCGAAATTGCGGTCATGGGAGCGGCCGGGGCGGCCAATATCATCCATCGCAGAGAGATTAAAAATGCCCAGGATCCGGCCGCCAAACGTCAGGAGAAAATTGACGAGTACAACGCTCTGTTTTCCAATCCCTACGTGGCGGCCAGCAGAGGCTATATTGATGCCGTCATCGTGCCCAGTGAGACTCGGCCCCGTCTTATCGATGCCCTTGAGGCCATTTGCGGCAAGCGTGAGACCAGACCGCCGAAAAAGCATGGCAATATCCCAATGTAATTGATAATTGAAGATTGATAATTGAAGATTTGTGGAAATCGCTTCGCTCGGCCATTCGAAAATTAAAAAAATCGACAGAATTCGTTAATTAGTAAATCATCAATAGAAAATATTCAATACAGAGGGGTAACCATATGAAAGACAACAAGAAAGCCACCGCTGCAATCGCTGCCGTGACGTATTACATGCGGATGGAAGAAGAAGCCATCTTAATGC
>JBAVYC010001650.1:0-2186 GCA_049698595.1 Desulfobacterales bacterium
GTCCACCCCTCTTTGGATGCCATCGAAGTCAAAGTCCTCTGCCAATTGAATTATCTTGTCACAAAAAGGCGCCGTCATGGCGATGATTGGTATGTTGTGTGTTGGATGTTGTAAGTCGGATTTATTCTCACCTTCCCACCTTCCCATCTTCTCAACTTCTTTCTTTTGTCCTCTGCTTGCCGCGGCGAAGCCTTCAGGCGAAGACGGGTCATCTGCCTGCTGACTTCTGGATACAGGATGCTGGATACTCGATTCTGGATCCTGGATGTTGGAGGCTTGAGTTCCATCATCTGTCTTCTGCCCTTTCCCGTCTGTTTCCCATACATCAGAATCCGCGGTAGCGGAGACTGATTCCCACTTCCCTCCGGGGCGTAGGCCCTATGGCCCCTATGGGCCGGAGGCCGAATTCAAATCCCTCTATCCTCTGCCCTTGCCCTAAGCCCCATGCTCTCTGCCCTATGCGTAATCCGGCTAAGATATTCGGTTCGCATGGCAGAACGAGCCAATTTCCCCGATGTCGTCCGCGGAATGCTGTTGCGGGGTATCCACTCGATTTTACACTCAATTCCGATCTCTTTATGTACCAGGCCCTGCAGATGTTTCACCAAATTGTCCCGGACGTCCGGGTTATTGTTTCGACTTTCAATCAAGAGAACTGCCAGCTCTGTTCCGTATTTACCCGGTACGGAAACGGCACAGGCATTGCGGATTTCCGGTTGTCGGTCAGCCAGAAATTCCAAATCCTGCGGCCATATATTGCGACCATTGATAATGATCATATCCTTTACACGCCCGGCAATCACAAGGGTTTCACCCACCCGGTAAGCAAGATCCCCGGTATTGAGCCATCCATCCTGAGAAAGAACTTCGCGGGTAATACCATTATCGCCGAAGTACCCTTGCATGACACTGGGGCCCCTCACAAATAGCTTACCGCAGTGGCGTTCTGGTAAAACGCGGTCCAATTCATCACGAATTTCGATTTCGTAACCCGGCAGGGGTTCACCGCAGTTGACAAAAAAACTCAACCGTTTTTGTGATTCGGCAGAATTGTATTCGCCAGCTATGGCGACATCGTGTTCTGCCAGGAACTGCCGGTCCACACAATCTACCTTAATTCCTCGACCAAGGGGCGCGAAGCATACCGCCAGCGAACATTCCGCCATGCCGTAACAGGCAGTGATGGCATCAGGTTTAAAACCGGATGGTGAGAGAAGACTTGCGAATTTTTCAAGTGGCTCTTTGCGAATCATTCCCGCGCCAACACCCGCCACCCGCCAGGCACCGAGGTCATACTGGTGGTTTTCTTTGCGCTCAAGCCATCTGGCGCACAACTCGTAGCCGAACATTGGGCTAAAAGATAAAGTGCCGCGATGACGCGACATAATTTTCAGCCATAGCCAGGGTCGCATGGCAAAATCATGGGTTTTCAAAAAATCGACGGATAATTGAGCCGCCATGGGTCCTAACACCAGTCCGACCAATCCCATATCGTGGTAAAATGGAAGCCATGACACGGCGCGATCCCCGGGCTGCACTTCCAGACCCTCTTCAAGAATGGCCGTTAGATTGTTGAGAACCGCCGCATGCGAGATCATTACACCCCGCGGAAAGCGGGTGCTGCCGGAGGTAAATTGGATATAGGCCAGATCTTTCGGTCCGGACGGAATCAAAATTGATTGATCTTCAGTTAAGGCAGCGAACATGTCCGGCGTACCGACAAAACGCAATGTTAAACCTTTGCCCGCTTCCAGAAGATACTCAATAAATCCTTTGGGCGCGATGGCAACCTCGGCCCGACAGCTTTCCATCAGCCTTTTCAACAACGCCTGATAGGCCAGACGACCACCCAGAGAGTTGGGTGTCGGCAACGGGACCGGCACCATTCCGGCATACTGGCAGCCGAAGAAAAAAATTATGAAATCCGGATCGGTGTCGGCGATCAGGGCCACCCTTGCCCCACGCTCCAAACCCAGAGCACGCAGACGGCCTGCAATTGCCTGGGCCTTTTTCTTCAATCGGATGTACGTCAATACGTCATGCAATTGACCTTTGCCATCATAAAAATTAAAGCCGGTGTCTCCCTGGGCCGCATATTCAAGGGCTTCCACCAGTGTGGCGAAACCGCCGGTTTGGATTGTCAATTTGTTTTCGGTTGGTGTCGGTTTCATGATAGTGCCCAGTAC
>JBAVYC010001651.1:0-3853 GCA_049698595.1 Desulfobacterales bacterium
AGAGTGACCGGCTTCTGGCAAACCCGTATCTCCAGCAATGAGTATTTATTCCACGTCCGAAACCTCGACATGCCGTTTTACCACCACAACCGCGGTGAGGTGCCGTCTTACAACAAAGCGGCATGGCTGCTCATGATGAAAAAGATCAGAGAGACCCGGGTCGCAATGCCCCCGGTGCAGGGTGATGCAAAGTCGTCGAACACCAAAAATTAGGATTCAAATCAGATCAGTAATGATACCGAAAATAACTTGCATTTAGGTTGCAAATATACTAAAGACTTCATGAAAAACATTTCCAGCTATTCCAACCTGAAAAAGCCTGCCGACTGTCACGCGCTCAGAAGAGGTGGGCGGGAAGGATATGAATCGCATGGCTGAATCCGCACCCGCACTCAAAGTTGAAGATATTCACAAAAGCTTCGGTAATATAAAGGTTTTAAAGGGAATTTCTTTAGAGGCTTTCGACCATGATGTCATCTCCATTCTCGGCAGCAGTGGCTCCGGCAAGAGCACCTTACTGCGATGCATCAATCTCTTGGAAACACCCACCTCAGGAAAAGTCTACGTCCGTGGCCAACTGATCAAGATGACCGAACGGCGCACGGGAGAACGCGTTGCCGCAGATCGAAAACAGGTGGAACTTATCCGATCAAAATTGGCCATGGTGTTCCAGCAATTCAATCTGTGGGCCCATATGACCGTTTTGCAAAATGTTACCGAAGCCCCGGTGCATGTATTAAAAATTCCCAAAGCGGAAGCCAAAGATAAGGCGGAGGCCATCTTGCAGCGGGTCGGTATGTACGACCATAGGAACTAGTACCCGGCCCAACTGTCGGGCGGTCAGCAGCAGCGGGCTGCGATCGCTAGAGCGCTGGCCATGGAGCCGGATATGCTGATGTTCGATGAGCCGACCTCAGCCCTTGACCCCGAGCTGGTCGGTGAGGTGCTGAGAGTGATGCAAAGCTTAGCCGAGGAAGGACGCACCATGCTGGTCGTTACCCATGAAATGGGATTCTCCCGTGAAGTTTCCAGCCGGGTGTTATTTTTACACGAGGGCATCGTGGAGGAAGATGGTGTGCCGGAGCAGGTTTTTGACAATCCGAAGTCCCAACGCTTTAAGCAATTTCTCAGCGGAGCTCTGAAATAGCCGAAATTACTACCAATCAGGACAAATAATGAAACCCCTGAATGCATTGTTGCTTTTTACGATGATACCTCTGATACTCGTCACCCAGGTTATGGCCGGCGATTGGGATAAGATTAAAATTGCCACCGAGGGTGATTATCCTCCTTGGAATTTTGTAGACGCCTCAGGCAATCTTGTGGGATTCGAGCCCGAATTGGCAAAAGAACTTTGCAGCCGCATGAATGCTGCCTGCGAGATCATACCCCAAAAATGGCGCGGCATCATTAAGGGGCTGAATGCCGGCAAATATGATGCCATCATGGCCGCCATGTCGATCACGGCAGATCGTAAGAAGTTGGTAACATTCTCGCGCAATTACGCCGGTACGCCCAATGTATTTGTGGTGCGCAAAGACCACCCGCTTGCCAATTTCCGTTCAGATTTAAAGCAATTGACACTAGATGATATCAGTCCCGCTGAACAAGCTGCGCTGGATGCCATCTTCAAGGCCTTCAAAGGCAAAATAATCGGTGTCCAGGTCGCCACGACCCATTCAAAATTCGCGGATCAATATATGGGTGACCATGCTGAAATTCGCATTTATGATTTCCAGCACACCATTGATCTTGATCTATACCAGGGACGCTTGGACGCGGTGATAGGAGATTTTGCCTATTGGCTGCCGTTGATTAAATCCGAACAGGGCAAGGACTATAAGATCGTCGGGCCCCATATGACCGGCGGGCCTTTCGGAGGGGGTGTCGGTGTGGCCGTCAGAAAGAAGGATCAGGATCTGGCGGATATGTTTTCCCGGGTGATCGAAGCAGCGATAAAAGATGGAACCATAAAAAAAATGGCCGTCAAGTGGTTCAATTACGACGCTTCGGCTCAAGAATAGCGTTTTCATCTGTGGTGCTTATGGTGAATAAGAAATGTCATATGTATTAGACTACATCCCCCTTATCCTGAAAGGAATGCTGCTGACCGTCGAAGTGGCATTGCTGTCGCTTTTTATTTCGGTTGTGCTCGGAATGATTGGCGCTCTTGCCAAGCTGTCCAAATCCCGCCTCGCCCAGAGTGTGGCGGGAATTTATACGACCGTAATCCGGGGTATGCCCGATTTGGTTCTAATGACCCTTATTTTTTTTGGCGGCCAGATTCTGGTGAATAATATCGGCGAGAAACTGGGGTTGGAGTATATTGATGTGAGTCCTTTTGCGGCGGGTGTCCTCACCATCGGTTTTATTTTCGGTGCCTATATGACAGAGTCCTTTCGCGGTGGTATTTTGGCTGTATCCCGAGGTGAAATTGAGGCCGGCTACGCGTTTGGCATGACACCGATACAGGTTTTTTTACGCATTACGTTCCCCGCCATGGTCCGACATGCCCTACCGGGTTTCGGAAATAACTGGTTGGTGCTGACAAAAACCACTGCATTGGTTTCCGTCATCGGCCTGCAGGATATGGTCTATAATGCCGGCTTAGCGGGCGGGTCTACCCGAAAACCATTTACATTTTATTGTGTCGTCGCATTTTTGTTTCTGATCATCACCGGCGTCTCCGATGTGGGCGTCAGATGGATGGATCGGCGGTATAGTGTCGGCGTGCGCAGGTCATAGATCAAGTTAAATTATGGATTTTCAGGTCATCATAGATAATCTGCCGCTCTATTTTCAAGGGCTGCAGGTCACGATCCTCTTGGTCATCACCTCGTTGATATTGGGGCTGTGCCTGGCTTTGCCCATTGCCCTGCTGGCGACATCAAAAAATAGATGGGTAAGGATTGTGCCGAAAGCCTACATCTATTTTTTCCGGGGTACGCCGCTGCTGGTGCAAATGTTTATGATTTACCACGGCATGGGGCAGTTTGAGGCCGTGCATGAGAGTTTCCTGTGGGTAATTTTCAAGCAGGCTTACGCATGCGCCCTGCTTGCTTTTGCACTGAACACTGCAGCCTATACGGCCGAAATCCTGCGCGGCACGATTGAACAGACCGCCTTTGGTGAAATCGAAGCCGCCAAGGCCTGCGGCATGTCCAACGCCATGATTTATCGGCGCATTATATTGCCCAGTACCTTCCGGCGTGCTCTGCCTGCCTATGGCAATGAAGTCATCTTTATGCTGCACGGCAGCGCACTGGCGGGTGTCATCACCATTGTCGATTTATTCGGTGCCGCCAAAATTGTCAATGCCAGAAATTTTGTCCCGTTTGAATCGTTTATCACCGCAGGACTGTTTTATCTTGGGCTTACTTTCCTTATTGTCTGGGGATTCAAAAGGGTCGAACGCCATTGGCATGCCTATTTGCATCCAAGAGAAAGCGGATCTTAGGCCCATATCCGATTTTATCTGACAACATGTTGGGAGTTGCTTAAGATTTCAGGTGTCAGTGTCCAAGTTTCAGGATTTCGCGACTCGCCTACCTGACACCCGAAACCTGACACCTGAAACCTATAATTTGTTTCAACGACCATCCTAAAACTGAATGATCTTTACTGCTGCGGCCTATTCACCGTATACGTTGAAATCGAAGTATTTATCCTGGATTTTTTTATAAGTTCCATCCGAGCGGATCTGAACGATGGCTTTATTGAACATCTCCACCAGATCTTTGTCTTTCTTGCGGATGGCAATACCGGACCCCTCACCGAACCATTTTTTGTCCGTCAAATCAGGACCGATGAACTGATAATCTTGCCCTTCGGGTTTTTTGAGAAAACCTCCGTC
>JBAVYC010001652.1:0-2573 GCA_049698595.1 Desulfobacterales bacterium
TGCATTTTTGCATCACGTGGAAAGCGGGTTGATTACCCTGATCGGCGCCACCACCGAAAACCCCTCTTTTGAGGTGATATCCCCTTTGCTGTCGCGCTGCCGCGTCATTACCCTGAGTATGCTCACCCCTGAAGATATCGGCACCATCCTCAACAAGGCTCTCAAAGACGCGGACCGGGGCCTTGGCAAATTGAACCTCGTACTGGAAGCCGAAGCCTTTGATTATTTGGTCAGTATCGCCGACGGTGATGCGCGGGTGGCTTTAAACAATCTTGAAGTGGCTGCATCGCTGGCAGAGACGAGAAGCGATGCTCCCGACCGGGCGAAGCCCATGCCAATTGCCCTTAAGGACCTGGAGCATGCAATTCAGAAAAAGGCGTTGGTGTATGACAAATCCGGTGAAGAACATTACAATATTATCTCCGCCTTGCATAAAAGCTTACGGGGCAGTAATCCGGATGCTGCGGCCTATTGGTTGATGCGTATGATTGAAGCTGGTGAAGATCCAATGTATTTGGGACGTCGTATGGTTCGTTTTGCATCTGAAGATATAGGCAATGCAGATCCAAACGCTTTAAACGTGGCTCTGAATGCAGTGGAAGCCTTCAGGTTTCTTGGGCACCCGGAAGGCGATTTGGCACTTTTGCAGGCCGCAGTATATTTGGCAACGGCTCCGAAAAGTAATAGCCTTTATCGAGCTATTAAGTCTGTGAAGAGAGTTATTAATGAAACTGGCGCACAACCAGTTCCTTATCACATACGTAACGCCCCTACAAAATTAATGAAAAATCTTGGCTACGGCAAAAACTATAAGTATGCACACAATTATGAAAATGCTATTGTATCTCAAGAATACCTGCCCGATAAACTAAGAGGTTATAAATTTTATGAACCGACTGATAGAGGATATGAAAGAACAATTAAACGATTGTTAGAAACTTGGCAAAAACAAAAGGAGAGTGGCAAAGACGTATAGGTAAGTTTCCATTCAGCTATGAACTTTCACCTCGAAGTTGTTTGTTTTCGGCTAACACTGTTGAGAAAACTGCTCTGATCAGCGTTAGTGTTGTCCTGGTTTTAATTCACAGAACGGGATGTACATTTGGAATCTCTGCAAAGATGCATCAAAGCCTGCTAAAAGGGAGAAAGAGCACTTGGTTTTGAAGCCATTTTTTAAGATTTGGTAATGATTATTAATAATGATTGTAAAATGTTATAGAAAATAACTTGAAACTGTTTCACCAACGGCCAACACGCTGGTGGCGCTATTTAATGGACTTTTGCGGCAAAGGGTATACCAATTGAATCACTCCCATGGCGTGAAGGCCACAGCAATAGATTTTTGTAGGCGAAGTTTAACTGGGTGTTGCACAATCCAATAATATTGCGCTATTTTTCAGGACAGTTGACTACCGAGTTCCTCGATGATTTCAATTTGTGAGAAAGTGTAGAAAGGTTGTAACGCTTGGACATCAATTCATTATCAGCTCATCTATGGGAATCGGCAAACATCCTTCGTGGCCCTGTTGATGCTGCTGATTTCAAAACCTATATTTTCACTCTACTTTTTTTTAAAAGAATATTGATGATATTTTCAATTCCGAGTTCGGGTACCGGATTGATGTTTTCTATTATCAGCAACCGAGCGGCTCTCAATAATTTGAAGGTAATGTAAACAAAAGTGCCTTTTTAGCTGTCCGTTTATTGCGAACAATTCCGCTATTATTTGATGGCATTGCCGATGCAGAACGCAAAGGAATACCACCTGTATTCTTTATATTTTTTGTAATTAAATAATGTTGCATGCGATGGCAAGTATGGTGCAGTTGCAAATCGCCGAATTTGACTAAAGACTGTTTGCAAATAGACCAGGTTCCTTTTATTTTCAATTTAGCTGAGTTTAAGGAAACGATAATTATGGCATCAAAAAATTCATTAACTTCTGAAGTCATCTCGCAAGCTGAATCATATGATGGTATTCGAGCCGGAATTATCCTGCCAATAAAATTAAAAGTATATCATGAAAAGGCTCTGGTAATGATATCATGAGTGCATTAGATCGGATCGATAAGAAAGAGATACGAGATTTATTAGGAAAGGGCTGGCTTACGCATGATGGAATGTGGTTTTATCACACCTACCAAGAAGTGGGTATCGAAAAGGCGAATAAGTTGAATAAAGCGGCCATAAGATCCCTTGCGCCCATTGAGATAAAGAGGGTAAAGAAAGTCTTAGGGATTG
Source organism: Desulfobacterales bacterium (assembly GCA_049698595.1). Taxonomy (GTDB): domain Bacteria; phylum Desulfobacterota; class Desulfobacteria; order Desulfobacterales; family JAFDCJ01; genus JAFDCJ01. The sequence continues at coordinate 2,242 of JBAVYC010001652.1, forward strand.
ATGAGGAAAAGATCGTTGCTTTCGAAGATCTAAAAGATTTCATACCTGAAGCCCTCGAAATAATCTTACCCAACACGGTATTTAAAAGATTTCAATTTACGCTGTCCACGAAAGGTCTTTTTCACTGGGAGTGGGAATACGGAGAATGTTTTGCATATAAGGGAATGAAGAAAATTGGGATTATCGACGGATACAATTGTGGCGTAATTTATAGAATAGAATGTTGGCTTGAAGCCATGGGAATTCCGTTTAACGTCAATCCAAAGATTAGCAAGTGCATGATGCATGAAAAGGGCGCATGCTCTGGAAACATTAGAGTAATGCTTAATGAC
>JBAVYC010001653.1:0-4164 GCA_049698595.1 Desulfobacterales bacterium
ATCCCACCCTGTGGGATGAGATCGTTGATGCCATCGCTCAGCATACGAGCGCCGCCTCCGGCCGCGAGCGTCCAGTCTGATTGGAAAAGAAACTTTTTAGGACTGAATATAGGTTGTGGAACGCCGATTTTGTTCGTCATTCGATTCGTACTCGTGCTCGTCGTCGTCCTCGACGCTGTTTTCGCGCTTTCGATTTCGAGGACGAGGACGAGTACGACGACAAGGACGATGATCACACTTTGCATAAAGCGAACTTCAACCCTCGGCTCGACTACGGTTTTGTTGTTTTAAAATGTAGACCATATAAGTATTAAAAAGCGAATATCGAATATTAAATATCGAATGTCGAATATCGAAGGAAGGCATTCTATATCCTGCTGCGCACTAACGGACGAAGAGAACCAAGCCCGATTATCGGGCCGATTATTAAAAAGGTAAAAAGATAATCGGATGGGATGACGGCAATCAGCGACGTCATCAGCTGGATACTGATGATGGTGATAAAGAAACCGATGCAGTTAACGATTGTCAGGGCGGATCCGACGAGCTCTTTAGGCGCGGTATGCGCGACAAGGGTTGAAAATTGGGGCGAATCACCAACGACGACAATGCCCCAGAAAATCATGTAGACCAGGAACAGTTCCGGGGGGGCCTTGAAAATAAGGCCCGAAAGAAGACAGCAAATTCCCGAAAAACTGAGTTGTACGAAAGCCACCAGCGCACTGCCGAACCTTTTGGCAACCATTCCCCCGCCGATGCAGCCAAGGCTGCCGGCGGCTATGATGCCGAAAGTCCACAATGATATATTTAATTTCAATTCGGGGTGGTTGTTGACGTAGGAAACGAGGAACATCGGGACGAATGCCCACAAGGTATACAGCTCCCACATATGACCGAAGTAGCCAAAGGCGGCTGCACGTAAATCCCGGCGTTCAAAGATCAGCATCAGAGCCCTGCCGTTGAATGTGGTGCCCTTGAAGAGGTAAGGGCCGTCTGGAACGAACACAAGCATCAATGCACCCCCGCCTGCCGAAATCAGGGAAATCGCAACGATCACCGTTTCCCATGGGACGGATTGACCGGACCCCTTCAAGACATGCGGGAAGGCGGTCCCGAGCACCAGGGCGCCGACCAGAAATCCCAGCGCTTTGCCCAGCCCTTGCCGGTACCAGCCTGATGCTATTTTCATTCCCACCGGATAGATGCCGGCCAGAAAAAACCCGGTCATGCCCCTCAGGATCATTAAAGAGGTAAAGCCTTCGGCAATAAGACAGATGAGCAAGTTTGTGAAAGCCCCGAGAAGCGAGCAACAAAAGAACACCTTACGGGGTGAGAATCGGTCTGAGACGGCCAGAACGGCAAAGCATAAGGTGCCGGCGATAAACCCGAGTTGCACCACCGATGTTATGTAGCCCAGAGCGCTTTCGCCAAGGGACCACTGACGCTGAATATCACCGAGGATGGCATTGCCGGCAAACCAGAGGGAGGTGCCGGTAAACTGAGAGAAAATTATAATCGGCAGAATCCAGGCGGGTCTTTTCTCCATATCTAAACCGTTTCCAATGCCTGCTGCAGGTCCCGGATCAACAATTCAGTCTTTTCGATGCCCACGGAGAGGCGGACAAGGCTCTCGCTGACTCCGGCTTTGGCCCGGTTTTCGGGGCTCAATGCGGCGTGGGTATTGGTGATCGGCTGATTGGCCAGACTGGTGACACCACCCAGACTGGTTGCCAGTTTTATCTTTAGCAGGTGATCCATAAAGCATTTGGTTTGATTGAAATCCGCATCTATTTCGAAGCTGAGCATACCCCCGAAGCCGGTCATCTGTCGTTGGGCGATTTCATGATCGGGATGGGATGCCAAACCCGGATAGTGGATGGCCTTTACTTTCTCTTGGGTTTCCAGGAATCGGGCAATCTCCATCGCATTTTCATTTTGGCGTTGAATCCGCAGATCCAGCGTTCGAAGTCCCCGCAGGGTTAGAAATGCCGACATCGGATCCATCACCCCACCCAGAATTTTCCGGTAGGTCCAGATTTTATCAAAATGCTGATTATTACAGCAGATAAAGCCCGTGGTGACATCATGATGTCCGCCGAGATATTTCGTCCCGCTGTGCAGAACCAGATCGACCCCTAAATCGATGGGATGCTGATTGACCGGCGATGCGAATGTTGAATCGAGCAGGACAATGGCGCCTTTTTGATGGGCGGCTGAGGCTAACGGTTTGACATCGACCACGCGCAGGAGAGGATTCGTGGGTGTTTCCAGGTAAAGGATCGATAACCCTCGGTCGATTTCTGCTAAAATCTGCTCCTTATTCCAGCAGTTGATAAAATCCGTTTGAACATTCAGAGTCGGCAGCACCTCATTTAAAAGTTCAAATGTGCCGCCGTATAATTCCTGAGTGGCCACAATCCTGCCGCCGGCCTGGATATTCGCCATGATGGCGGTGGTAATGGCCGCCATGCCCGAACCGAATCCCAGGGCACGGTCGTACCCCTCGAGCCCCGCCAACATTTGTTCCACTTCCATGACCGACGGATTGTCCCAGCGCGAGTACAGGTACCCGCTGCGATTTTGGACGACATCAATGAGATCATCCGATTTATCAAATTGGTATGTTGCGGTCAGATACACCGGCGGTATGACGGGTTTTCCCTTCATTCTTTTTTCTCCATAGCTTTAGCTCATTTTAGTTCACTAGGCACTTAGATGTAATAAAACCAGTACTCCCTTTAAGGGAGGAGCCGGTGCCGGACCTCACTCCGGCTCGGAGGAGGCACGATCCTCCGCCTCGGAGAGAAGCTAGACTCGCGTATCTACTCGAAAACGATTCCCTTGTCAACGATAGTAACACAGCCATGAACCGCATGACAGGTTTTATTAAACCTGGCGATAGAGGCAAGGAAAGCAGACATGGATGTGATCATTTTTGTCGCACATTCCGGCGACCGTTTTGCGGTTACGGGCAGGCTTTGTCTTTATTTGCAGCCAATCACCGGATTCGAACCCATGAATATGCGATCACATTAAAAAGGGAATTTGATAAAATAAAATGGTTGAATATGGAACCCAAAACAGATAATGAATGTGGCAAGCGTGACGATATCGTTTTACTGTCTGAAATTATAGCAAATTCCATATTTTGGCAAGATGAGTATGGTGGGTTGGTATCACAAAGAAGAGGATCTTTATTGAAATGTGCTGTCCTCGCTTATCAAGGAGAGATTATAATCTATGTTTGATTTCGAAAAAGGTAAGGTCCGATTTATCCGCGGCGGGAAATATCCCCAGAGCAACAGCGTCCTGATTGATGATAATATTCGCACCATTATAGACCCTGCCTGCAATGAAGAAAAGCTAGTATCAATTCACAGGGAGCGACCCATTGAAGTGGTTATAAACAGTCATGGACATGAAGATCATATTCTATATAATTGGCTGTTTCCGGATGCCCAACTCTGGGTGCATAAACTGGATGCCGGCGTTTTCAGAGATATGGACGCCTTTATACATCAGTTCTTTCCTGCAGATGAGGTGGATGAAAAAACCACTGCTTCCTGGGCTCAACTCTTAAAAGAGGTCATAAAGTATCGGCCCAAAGAGCCGGATCGTTTGTTGGAGGATGGAGAAATCCTTGATTTTGGCCAAACCCGCGTTCAGGTGCTGCACACCCCCGGACATACTGCAGGGCATTTATCATTTCATTTTTTAGATGAGAGGGTGATTTTTTTGGCCGATTTAGATCTGGTGAAATTCGGACCCTACTATGGTGACAATGCCTCCAGCATCGATGATACGATAAAATCTTTACAGCGCCTGGCTAAAATAGACGCTGACGTTTATCTGGTCTCCCATGGGAAAGAAGGAATTTTGGATGGCGACCCGGCCCATATTCAGCGCTATATAGACGTAATATACCAAAGGGAAGAAAAGCTCCTGGCGTTTATGGCTTCAGGACCAAAAACACTGCCGCAAATCACCGCCCATGGCATCATCTATGGTGGACACAAACTGGCAAACGGGACCTGGGACTTGAGCAATAGTGAAAAGTCGATGATGCAAAAACATCTTGACCGCCTGGAGCGAATTGGCAGCGTTAAAAAAGAGAACGGCACCTACAAACTTAGCGGACAATAGCTCTGACGACCGGCTTTAATC
>JBAVYC010001654.1:0-5601 GCA_049698595.1 Desulfobacterales bacterium
TTCTTCCACTGTATTTATAATTAACAAGATTGATAACGCCGCCCCCGAAACGATCGAAGAAACCAAAAATGTCATTCGGCAGTTTCATCCAAACCCCTCATTTTTTGAAACCACCTTTGCCGAAATCCCGTTGGCAGATTTTTTTGATTTTGCAGAACAGGATTTGCCCGACTCCGAAGGGCCAGAACCTTTAAACGCAAGAGTGTCTGTTCTTTCGGAGGAAGCGCTTGACCAATTTATTGATGACCTCCTGGATAGCCCTGATCTTGAAATCACCCCACCGGATACCCTCATGTCCGTCACCTACGCCTGGAACGGAGACGATCTGATGCAGGTGAGGGCCATGGCCGAGGCTTTACCCCTTTCTGTTGTCAGAGCTAAGGGGTTTGTGGAAGAAAAAGGTGACATATATTTGTTCAGTTATGTTATGCGCGATTGGACGATTGAAAGAACCGCTGTGCCGAAGGATCACATCAAACACAAAAACATCGTTGTTTTTATTGGACCGCCTGAATCAATGGAAGGAATCGAAAAGGCATCCAAAACAGGAGATTGGAGCAACAAAGGCGTGTTTCAACCCTACTCGCAGTCCTGATTTTAGATTTTGGAATGCGAATTGGGGATTTAAGATATTCAATCTTTTCTTAGATCGATAGAACGAAGTGATTCCTCCAATCCCAATTCCGAAATCTAAAATCCAAAACCTTATCGTGGTCAACAGACCTTTAGTGTGACAAACTCTCAACAGGACAAAAAAGATGTCTAAAACTAAATACGATCTCATGATCTTGGGTGCCGGACCTGCCGGCATCACTGCGGCCTTATATGGCCAACGGATGGGATTGAAAACAATTGTTTTTGGCGACATACCGGGTGGCAGTTCATATATGATCGAACATCTGGCCAATTTTCCCGGACTGATGGAGGGAACATCCGGCACCCAGTTCGGCACGATGGCATTCCAGCAGGCCCAGAAAGAAGGGGCCAACTTTACGTTGACGCGTTTGGAAAGCCTTAACCGTAATGACAACATCTTTATCGGTGTCGATGTCGACGGTCAAGAGCATACGGCTCTGAGCGCCATTGCTGCCACCGGGCGGGTGCCCAAAAGATTGGCGGCTGCCAATGCCAACTTAAAGGGGGTTCATTTTTGTTCCATCTGTGATGGACCATTATACAGAGGAAAAAACGCCACATTGGCAGTTGTCGGCAGCGATAATACCGCTGCCCAGCATGCGCTCACCCTGGCACGGACGGCCGATAAGGTTCTGCTCATCTGTCGCAGCAATACCCATAAAATGGATGCCGTTCATAAAGACCAGATCGAACGGCAAAACAATATTACATTGATGACGAATACGGAAGTCTCCGGGTACAGCGGTCAGGAGTTCGTCGAGAGTATTGAGGTGGCAGCAAAGGATAAGGGCCGGCAAGATCTGGCGGTTGATGGGATTTTCCTCGCAATTGGCTGGCGACCCAACATATCCGCCCTGAAACTTGAGGCTCAAAAAACTGCAGAGGGCTATTTGGAAACGAATGAAAAGCTCATGACATCGGTTTCCGGACTTTTCGCAGCGGGTGACGTACGGAATACCGATATGTGGCAAGTGCTGACGGCCTGTGCCGACGGGGCCAGGGCTGCTAAGTATGCAGCCGAATATTTGGAAAAATTAACCCAACCGTAAGGATCGATACCCTTTCATTATTAAAACTCCAAAAACAAGTCAAACCGGGAGCCTCAGGGCGTCGTGAACGGCCCCCGATAGTGCTTTCATGTCCGGGGTATTATCAAAATTTTTGCTCCCGGATGCCTGAATAAACCGCCTTACAAATACCCGAAACACCACCTTTCAACCCTTCCGGATTTTTGAATCCATCGGTCCCTTTTAAACTCTCTGTATATTCCTGGGCGTCCATTGCGGTTGGGCCGGTCTCCGCCAGACCGATATGCGGCTTTATTCTAAACAGCCATCCCTGACCATAAGGATCTTCCATAGCAAGTGAGAGGTTTTGTTTTACTTCCGGGTTAAAAGAGATAATCCCTTGAAGGGGTGTATCAAGGTATAAGATTTTCCCCGTAATCACAAAGACAACGTCCTGACCTCGCTCAACCGACGCGTTTCCGCTGACCAGCCAGTCCAGATCATTGACCCCACCGGCTAAAACCAGGGCCGGCTCGGTAAACCCAAAAACCATTCCATCGTCTTCTGATTTAGCCCACAGTCCCTGTTTGGCAAAGTATTTCCGATCCTCGGGGATTTCGACGCGCTGACCCAAAAATTTTTCTATAACCGCCATCTTTTCTCCTTATTCCTTTTTTAAAATATGGTTGGAAGTTTTTCAACCCGGAACGTTGAACTCTGAACCGCTTAACCTTTAAATGTGTATACCGTCAAAGTCGGCACTTGACAAGCTTTTCATAGCAATCAGCTTCCGTTGGCCTAAAACTCAACTTCAAGATGATTGACGAATGGGTTGTTAAATATTATACAATATCTTAACTTTATCGAACGATGATGGAGCAGACCGTCTATACATGAACGTTGCCTTATAATGAGCAAGGAGATCAGCAATCCGATAAAAATACAGTACCGTGACGTTTTTCGTTTCGCTCCCTTCTCAATTATGGTCGATCCTGAGCGCGTGTGTTCGTTGATGTTAAATGAAATCCAAACCGACTTTCCGGAAAACGTTGCTTATCTGTTCGGCAAACAAATGGAAGAGGCCGATACCATTGTGCTCAACAAGATTGATCTAATGACCGGGAAAGAATCGGAGCGACTGCTGGCCGCCATCGGTGATCGTTATCCGGGAAAAAAACTGCTGGCGGTCTCCGCCACAGAAGGTACCGGAATGGCTGAATGGCTTGAGGATCTTATTTCGGGCAGACCAAACTGACATTTGAGAATCACGACCGGAATGCAGTCTATAAAAATAGGAAAATGGAAAAAACGAAATCTCAGAGTTTTGGCGTCAAAGACTGGTGTGAACGTGGACAGCGTCTCACACAGGATGGCCGCCACAGGGAAGCGATCGAAGCCTTGAATCAGGCCATTGCAAAAGATCCCGGCTGTGCCGAAGCGTATTTTGTGAGAAGTGCCTGCTATTATGCGCTGGGCCGCTACGACCAAGCCGGGGATGATATAGATGCAGCCGCGATTTTAGGTTGCCGGGATGCTCAATTCTGGTGTAAACACTCTATCCCTGCGTTAACAATTAAAGTTGACGATCGTCAGGAGTAATAGGTCGTTGGACGAAAATGATAGCACGCTCATCAAACGAAGATTTATTTGAACTGACAATCGTCAAACAAAACAGAAGGAACACATATGTCGACAGATGAAATATTGATCATCGGGACTGATCCGCCATGTCCACGGTGTGACTATTTGAAGCAGATGGTTGTGGATATCGTCAACGATCTTCACTTGTCTGTGCCCGTCAGGCACATTGGATATACCAGCGAGGAAGCGCACCAACTCGCCAAGGCCGAGGGCCTTGTCCCCGGGACCGCAAAAGATGTGGCAAAAAAATTAGGGGTTGCTATGGACTGGCCGGCAATCCTGAATATGATCGATACCGCAGGTTTGACGGAATCCAGCTCCGGACCACCCCAATGCTGTCCTTCGGCCGCCGCCAGGTGGACTCCAGAATTGGACGACGCATTGCGACCCTGCGAGGTTCAGGCCCTGAAGGCGGGTATTATGATGACGCCGGTGCTGGTAATCAACGGAAATTCCGTCCACCAGGGATGTGTTCCCGATGCAGATCAAACCCGAAACTGGATCGAATCGGCCTATTCACAAGCTAGTGAAGGGAACCGGCGGTCTATAGAAACCGAAATCGAAGTGCTGGGAACCGGCTGCAAAAAGTGCGACACCCTGTATGACAATGTTCTGATCGCAATTGACTCTCTCGGTATCGCTGAAGGATGTTCGGTCAAGAAGCGTACCGACATCGGCTATTTCCGAAAAATGGGAGTTGCTGTTACGCCTGGTTTGATTATCAAGGGCCAGATCGTATCCACTGGACGCGTTCTCACTCCAGATCAAATTGTAGTTCACCTGGAATCAATTCTATAACCGCTCCAGAGCGGTAATAACGCCGTGGCAGCGGCAGGCCGTGCTCAGTAAGACTGGGCCGGTGGTCTGCTCAATGGTTGTCTTCATTTCAAACAGTTGTTCTGCTCGATAGCCTCCGATACCTGGCCCCAACTGGTAGCTCCTTATGTTAAGCGCATTAAGCGGTTTTATCGATAGATTTAAAAGGAAGTCGTACATGTTTTGGTAGCGCATTTTGCGGGTAATACTGCAGATATCCTGCGGTTCATCACAATCTGCGGGACACTTGAAATCAGCATGACTCACGTACAGGTCCCCTTCGGAGCCACGGATGGGATTGGGAACCTGCCGATCGAGTTCGGACGGCAAAGGAATCCGTCTTAGCCTTGTCGGTCCCAGATGCAACAGAAGCCACTCGGCAGCCAGATGAACGGGCAGCGCCGGTATGATCCAATCCGGTTGACGGCCCTTTTTTAGATACGATTCCAAAAATTTTACGCCATCGGAAATTTCGAGGGTGGTAGTCGGGCCCTTACACTTCAGAAGATTTTTCTCTACAGGGTCGACCAGGGTAAAATGCCTGTCTTTGCCGGTATCCGACAATCTTTGAAAAGCAATAGATCCAAATTGGCCGACCCCTATGATCCATATCTCTTCCATAATTTAAGTCAATTGCCTTCTTTTACTTTCTTTATTCGTTCATCTTTTTGGATAGTGATAAATCGGCCGCCGCAGTCCTGGCACTCACGTAGATAACCTTTTTCTTCTGCAGCACCAATCCGGCATGAAACATTAAAGGTGACTTTAAAACCGGTTCGATTGCCGCAGTTAGGACAGAATTTGGTTGGCATGATAATATTGCTCTTATAGGGAAATTATGTCATTCTGGCAAGAAAGACTGAAGAACAAATGATTTTAATTATTGTTTGATTAAAAAATCTCCAATGGAAATAAAAGAAGTTAAAAGAAAAGTCAGCATCACGCAATCAAATGAGTTCAAAAAAAAGAAACTGGCCACCCACGCACTCAATGTCGGTTTGCTTTGCGGTCATGGCTGCCTGTATTGTTCAACACCGGCGATGATGCGCACCCCAAAAAAAAAATTTAAACACATCAAAGGCTCCTCGTTTAAAGCATTTCAAGCCGGAGTTGCCGTGGTGGATCCCGATACACCGGGGCGGATTCCAGAGAAAGCCGGGCGGCTCAAACCTTCAGATACAGTCATGTTCTGCACCTATACGGATGGTTGGAGTCCGGAGGCTCAAAAATTCCAGCTGGGCAGAAAATGTCTCCGAAAAGTCCTGACAACTTCCAGCTGCAAGGTTCGGATACTGACTAAGAACGCCGCCGTCAGGGACGATTTTGATTTAATGCAGCAGTATGCAGATCGGGTAGAGTTGTCTTTGAGCTTAACGGCACCACCATCAAAGAACAACATTATGAGGATTCTTGAACCCAATGCCTCACCCCTAGCGGACAGAATTGAAGCTCTGCAGGCAGCTAAACAAATGGGGATTTCCCTTTATGGAATACTCTGCCC
>JBAVYC010001655.1:0-2391 GCA_049698595.1 Desulfobacterales bacterium
GATTAAAGATAATTCAAACTATCGGCGGCAACATCATACCAACGATCAGCGTAACTTTTCCCCCCGCTCGGATAATCAGCTCCGTACTGTGGCTGGTAACCTTGAACCTCAAACGCTATAATATTTAGCATTTGCAGGACAATCTGCTCGAGAGACGCACGAACATCAGGGGGTAAAAGCACAGATACCATTTGATCTGCTTCGCTAATCAACTGCCAATTCACAGGGATCGTATTTGCTGGTATGATACCGCTCTCAAGCAATCTATATGCTGTATTGTGAATAAGCCAGGCATCGTCAATTAGGCCATAACGACCATAACTATCTGGCAAAAGGTCATTGCCATTTTGAAGGTATGTGTTTAAGTAGTTTACTACTTCGCAACCTGCTGGAGATCCTACGAAAACAGAATAGGTCTGTAAAGCGCTTAATACTTCAGGTGCGCTCTGAATATAAAAATCGAGTTTGTCACTCCAAACCTGCTGCATCCCCTCAGGTGCAATCTCTGCTATTCGCTGAGAAAGAAGATCCTGTGAATCATTGTGCTTTTTTCTTTTTTTTAGTTTCTTTTTTTTCTTTGCTTTTTTTGCTTTCTTGGCATTGAGTTTTTTAGGCTTTTTCTCTTTTTGTTGCTCTGTCTTTAGAAATTCTAAACGGTCTATTAAGACACCTAACGCTTCTGGATCATTTTCCTGATTATGCCGGGCTGCGTCTAACAATAACTCTAAATTTGAAGTATCTCCCTCATCTTTTGCGTATTTTTCGATTACATCTATGATCCAATCAACCCATTGGGACCTCGGCGCATCGATATCCCGAGCATTTCGGTAATTGGATAAGTAATCCAGCATGCCATCGAGCTCCTGCAGCATATGCATTCTTGGATCATTTATATATTCAGAATCATCACCGGTTTGTAATTCCAGCAAAAAGGTTGTAAGGCGTGCAACACCTGTTCCAAAATGATGAAAATCAACAGCAAGCAGCTTTTTTAAGGGACCCGTTAAACTTGGTGAAGGTTGCCCCTGATTGTCATAATGAAAAATGCATGGTACGATACGTTTCCCCAAACGAAGTGCGGTTTCAATTTCAGCAGCAACACCTTCAGACTCCCCCGCATGTTGTGTCCAGATAACCAACATTAAGTCAATGTCATTCAGCTGTTGATCTATAACTTTTTGTATTTGATCACCCGGCCTGAGTTTCCTGTAATCCATCCAAATATTGCATAAACCATCTAATGCTTTGGATAGTTTCTCTGCATGTAATTTATCCATCCAGGAATGGCTAATGAGAACATTCAGTTTCTGTTCCTTAGGCATTTTCATTCTCCAAATTGATTGTTTTTTTCAGAAAGAATTATCATATTCTTTGTACGTGTGGCTTTTATTCGAAACAGGCGCCATTTTGTTTCAGGAAGGCAGAAATAGGGGCGTTTGATTTCTGCGGCCACACAACAAGGACAATTATTGGTTATTTTCAAACTTTACCGGAATTGATAATTTTCGAGTGTTTGTAAATCATATATGTCGTTATGGCACAATGTGGTATTATTCCTACTTCGATCGTAATTACAAATATCAATATGTCAAGGAAGCAGGCTCTGAGCGATTGACAATAAAAATGTGCTCTCTCATAAATGTAGCTAATTTATATGGTTACTGAAAAACATTGCAGTGTCCGGCTATCAGTTGCATTGATTTCGGAATCGTGTCGCGCCGATCACCATCGGCCACAAGAAGGTGGGTATGGTTGCAGGTGACCGTATAACCGAGAATTTGTAATCCGTAGCGTTTTTTCGCCTCAAACAGCCAATAAAGCCATCGCTGTCTGTCTTTGACAAGTTTTAAAAGAAACTCTTTTTTGTGGCGCCGGTGGGTCAAATGCCAGACGTGTCCGGGCAGAAAATGTCTTTTGGCGCGTGCCATTTTATCATCCTTTTCTTAGAAGACCGATTTTGACCCCAAAATGGGCCGGCTAAGACTGAAAACGGCTAATTTTCACGCTGTTTGTTATGTAATGTCAATTATATAGCGTGGCCCGACCCTCCGATTAAGTCCCTCCGATTAAGTGATAAATAAGAAGCGCAAGGGCCAGTATTTAGGGATCATTACAGTCAAACTGGTTTGAATAATGTCCTCAAAACACCGATCCTCGCGCTATGTTTTTGATAACACTGGGGTTTAATCCAGTCAATAGGTAAAATGTGTATCTTTTTTTTAATTGACGCCGCAGCTATCGTCCATGTTATTTGCAGACTGTAAAGCCCTGTGGATGCAATTCAGAAGAGAATTATAAAAAAAGCCCGTCTTTAACGATATCCCTCAAAGTGACTGCTTCTATGCCGTGTGGTTTTTATGCGGGTTAACGGGATTCGGCTCAGGCAATAGC
>JBAVYC010001656.1:0-2402 GCA_049698595.1 Desulfobacterales bacterium
ACTCAGCGCTTAGTCCTGAGTGAGTAAATTCGTGATCGAATTTATGAATCGATGGGCTCAGTCACCCGGCAGCAGCCCTAACAACTAACCCAGAAAGGAGAGTTAGACGATGCCAGAACGCAACTATGAAATTGTAGAAAAAGCTCTCAATTGCCCGGTCACCAGACGGCAAGTCTTAAAAAGTCTGGTGGCGGCCGGTGTTTTAGTGGCCGTGCCGGGGGGCTTTATGAAAGCAGCAACATCATCCGAAAAGATCAATTACGACGAAATCATCTATGACGGGCCCTATGAAACTTTCCGGAATGCCTGTCCGCGCAACTGTTATGACACCTGCAGTATCGTAACCTATGTTAAAGATGGTGCCGCGCAATTTGTGGAGGGGGCTCCGGAGTCGACCTTTACCGCTGGTGGCCTGTGCGTGAAGGGCAACAGCTACTGGAATACGACATACAGCCCGGATCGCGTCAAATACCCCATGCTGCAGGAAACTCGAGGGTCCGGCAATTGGAAACGTATATCCTGGGATGAGGCGCTGGATCGTATCGCCAAAAAGATTCTTGAAATTAAAGATAAAGATGGTTCCTTGCTGGGGCTGGCGCTTTCAAAATACTCTGGAAACTTCGGCATCACCAACTATGGCGTCGAGGGCATGATGTCGTCATTGGGATATACCACGCGATTTGTCGGAACGCCCTGCTGGCCGGCCGGCATCGATGCCCAGAATTACGATATGGGTAACATGTGGTGCAACGATCCCGAAGATTTTGCAAAAAGCAAGTACATTATCCTCTGGGGGGTAAATCCGGCCTGGTGTTCGGTGCACACCATGAAATATCTTTTCGATGCTCAGGACAAAGGCGTCAAGATTCTGGCCATCGATCCGGTATTCACCCAGACATCGGCCAAGGCCGACGAATACTGGCAGGTAAAAACCGGTGAGGACGGCGCCCTGGCCCTGGGCATGGCCCGCCATCTTCTGGATAAAAATATGATCGATCGAGAATTTGTGAACAATCACTCGGTGGGTTTCAGCGAATTCGAAGAATACTTGAAAAGTGAAATCACGGTTGAGTGGGCAGCTGAAAAGTCCGGCATTCCGGCCGCTGCCATCGCCAGCGCCGCCGAGGAGTTTGCAACTGCCAAACCGGCGACCATCTGGATCGGTTACGGGCTGCAACGGCATGTCAACGGCGGGGTTACCGTCCGCTCCATCGATGCCCTCGTCGCGATGACCGGTAATGTCGGCAAAGAAGGCGGTGGCGCCCGTTATGGGCATCTTCAGACCTGGGGCTTCAACTACCATGCCCTGGTTCAAAAACAGCCCAAGGGCTCGAAGGGCTTTAGCGGCACTACCGGGCCCAAAGGAGAGTTCGCTCCCGAGCTGGAAGAAACCAAATTTTCCGATCGAACGCTCAACATCAACAAAACTGCCAGGGGTCTGTTGGAAACCGACAACCCCCCCATTCGAATGTTGTGGGTTTCATGCAAAAATCCCGTTTCACAAGACTTTGACCTGAATCTGATGAAAAAAGCTTTTAAAAAGCCGGAAATGGTGGTCGTGGTTGAAAAGTTTTTTACCCAAACTGCAGAGCTGGCGGACATATTATTGCCGGTGACCACCAACCTGGAGGAATGGACGGTCAACGCATCTTACTGGCACTACTGGATCGGTCTCAATGAGCAAGCTGTAAAGCCTCTGTATGAGTCCAAATCAAATATCGAAATCGCTGCGGCGCTCTCAAGAAAAATGAACCAGTTGTCACCGGGTTCCTGCACATTTCCCACCGAAATTGATACCAAGGAATGGATGATCAAGGAATTCAACAAGGGAATTTACGATTTATTTGGCCTGAAATCCTGGGAGGATCTGAAAAAAGGCCCCCGCAAGGCCAAGCTTGTCTCAACGGCTGCCTGGCACGACCATAAGTTTGCAACCCCCTCGGGTAAATACGAATTTTTATCCGAACTGGCTGCCGAGCACGGCCACGATGCCTTGCCCAAATACAAGGCCAACCGCAAACCGTATGCTCCGCTGCGGCTGCTGACGCCGCACTCCAAGTTTAACATTCATTCCCAGTTTCAGAACCTGGATTGGATGCACGACTTCAACCCCGAACCCTATGTGTACGTCCACCCGAAAACCGCCGCGGACAAAGGGATTGCAGAGGGTGATCGGGTCGTGGTCTTTAGTAAAGTGGGGGAAGTCAAAATTAAGGCCAAACTGACGGATAACGTTCCCCGGGATGCGCTGTTGATGTATGAGGCCTGGTACAATAAAAACAATTTCAACGTGCAAAACGTCGTAGACGATGAATCGGCCGACATGGGTAAGTATAAAACCGGAGCACCGGGTGTGGCGATTCACGACCAGTTCGCTGACGTTAAAAAGGCATAGGGAGAAC
>JBAVYC010001657.1:0-2673 GCA_049698595.1 Desulfobacterales bacterium
CATGCCCAGTTTGGTGTGGCTTCGGCGGATCAGGTCATCCGGGCGGTGTCCAAGGGATCGCCGATTGTGGTGCTGGCTCAGCTCTTTCAGGTCAACCCCCTGCACTGGATTTACCGACCGGACAAAACACCCCTGAAAACGCCGCAGGATCTCAAAGGCAGGATTATCGGGATTACTTACGGCGGCAACGATGAAACCATCATGCGAGCCCTGATGGCCAAATACGACATCAAGGAAGACGAGGTGGAACTATTCAGCGTCCGTTACGATTATACCCCGTTTTACCAGGGGAAAGTCGATCTGTGGCCCCTTTACCGCAATGCCCAGGCACCCATTATCGGTGAAAAGCTGAACAAAGCAGGGGAAAAGTTTGACCTCATGAGTCCAAGCAAGTTGGGTATTCGATTTGTCGCCAATTCAATCGTGACGACCCAAAAAATGCTGGAAGAACGCCCGCAGACCGTAAAGCGATTCAAAAAAGCGATTCTGCAAGCCTGGCGAGAGGCTTTGGATCCGGAAAATAAGGATAAGGCCATTGAAACCGTTTTGAAATACAACCAGGAAATCACGCAAGAAATTGTGCGGAAACAATTGCCCGCCACCCGCATACTCATGCTGCCGGAGCCGGATTTTGAATTTGGAAAAATTGATGTGGCGGCCTGGAAGCAGACGGAACAAATCATGCTGGCGCAAAAACTGATTGCAGGTCCCGTTCACATCGAAAACAGATTGAATCCGGTGATTGAGTAACTATTAGCAGTTGTCAGAAAAAACCCGGTAAAGGGTTAGGAGAGTGACCATGACCGATGCCAAATTTGAAAAGGTCTCGCGGACCGACCAATCGCTGTACGGTCCACGTAAACTGCTGCTTTGCGGATTTTCTCAAAGCGTCCAGCCAAACTTTAATAAACTACTGGAATTAGTTGGTTTATCCGAAATCCCCAAAGTCTGGGTAAACGAAGACCAGGCGGACACCCGGGTCGGCGAACTTGTCAAACTGCAGGCCAATACAGGATTCGGAATTTCATCGGAGCTGCCGCGGGCGATAGTTATGGCCGGTATCACCCAGAACGAGATGCACGGACTGATGACCGGTTGCCGCAATGCGAAGATGAAACCGACACTTTGGGCGACCCTGACCCCGACCTCGGAAACCTGGACAATTCAAAGTTTGCTAAACGAGCTGGCAGCGGAACACGCAGCGATGCAAAAGCGAAAACCCTAAGGATTAAAAACCGATTTTTTTCTCAACATCCAAAAGAACGTCATCCAGCAGACCGATAATATCATCTATTTCCTTTTTGCTGACAATAAAGGCCGGTCCCAGCATCATCATATCACCGGCCTGGCCGCGCTCACAACCGCCGGAGGTTTCGAGGACCAACCCCTTTTTCTGAGCTTCGCGGTGCAAAAGCACCCAGAACCTGAGGGCCGGGTCCAGCGGTTCTTTGGTCTCCTTATTTTTAACGAACTCAACGCCACGCATCAATCCTTCGCCGCGAATGTCTCCCACAATCGGATGCGACCTCAAGGCCTCGAGCTTTTGCGCCAGGTAATCACCCATTTCGGCGCAACGCTGCACCAGATTGCCCTCGTCCAGCAAATCCATCGTTTTATTGGCCACTGCAGCGCCCAGAGGGTTGCCGGACCAGGTGTGTCCGGAAGCAAACGTTCCGGACCCCTTTGCGATCGTATCGACCACTTTGGCGGTCACGGCCACGGCACCCAGCGGAAAATAGCCGCCGGCAATACCTTTCCCCAGTGCGATCAGGTCCGGCGGGGTTTCGTAGTGCTCGTAGGCAAAATATTTTCCGGTACGGCCGAAACCGGTCATCACCTCGTCCAGGATGAGCAATACACCGAATTTGTCGCATATTTCACGGATTTTTTTAAAATAGTCGCGCCTGGGGGCGGCCGCGCACAATGACATCCCTGAAAACGGTTCGGCAATAAAGGCCGCAACGGTTTCCGGCCCCTGCATCATGATTTCATTTTCCAGGGCCTGGGCACATTCCAGGTCACAATCAGCCGGGGTTTTACGATACCAGCAGCGATAGCAGTAGGCCGGAGCGATATGGTAAGTGCTCGGAAGATAGGGTGCATAATCGGCGCGCCGGAAGGGAAATCCCGACAGTGCCAGTGCCCCCATGGTCATGCCGTGGTAGCTCAGCCAGCGGGAGACCACTTTAAACTTTGATGGATTGCCGGAATCTATCTGGTATTTGCGGGCCAATTTGATGGCGGACTCGGTCGCCTCTGACCCTCCGGATACCATGAACACCCGGTCCATGACACCATTTGTTTTTTGACAGATTCTGGCACAGCATTCTTCCAACTCCGGCGTTGTAAAATCCATGCGAAATACATAGGCTGCTTTCAGGGTCTGTTCTTTGAGCACATCGGCAATTTCTTCGTTGCCATAGCCGAGGCTGCAAATAATCGGCCCGCTGCTGGCATCCACGTAGCGCTTGCCCGTATCATCATAAAGATAGATACCTTCGCTCCTGACGATGGATGGATATTTCTGATTGAGAAACACACTGATGGAATGGATTTTTTTAGCAGGCATGGTTTAACTCCTAATGAATTTGAAGATGGGTTGAATTTGTATTCTGAAGTAAATGCTATGTCAAGTGCGGACCCAAGGAAAATATGAATATCGAAATTTTAATG
>JBAVYC010001658.1:0-4323 GCA_049698595.1 Desulfobacterales bacterium
AACATGATCTTTTTTCAAAGGATCTTCTATCAGGCCGGCTTCCACGTGATCTGCCTGCCGTCGCCCACCCACATGAACTTTATCACCACCGCCTCCGCGACAGGCTTGCCCGGCAACATCATCGCCGACGCGGTGGATTTGTACCGGGTGATGACCATGGCCTGGGAGCAGGTCAAGGACCGGATCAAGGTTTCGGAGTTCTACCTGACCGGCTACAGTCTGGGGGCTTCCGAAGCGGCCTTCGTTGCCAAGCTGGATGAGGAAAAGCGTACTTTTAATTTTAAAAAAGTTCTGATGATCAACCCGGCGGTGAGCCTTTACAGCTCGGCCAACATCCTGGACAAAATGCTGCTGCGCGCGCTGCCCGGCGGTCTGAAAGACTTCAACGCTTGGCTCGACCGCATTCTCGGCCGGTTCGCCGAGGTCTTCAAAGAGATGGGCTACGTCGACCTGGGCCACGACTTTCTTTATAATATTTACAAGACCGTGAACAAGACCCGGTCTCCCAAGCGGGAAAATCTGGCCACCATGATCGGTTTCGCGTTCCGGATCTCATCCAACAACATGATTTTCACCTCCGATGTGATGACCAACGCCGGCCTGATCGTCCCCAAAAACCTCGTTCTGAAAAGCTCGGATTCACTTTACGAATACTTCAGGGCCACCAGCACAACCACGTTCGTCGACTATTTCGACGAACTTCTTTTTCCGTATTACAAGGCCAGGCACCCTGAACTTACCCAGCAGAGGGCGATCGAGATCGTCAGCCTGCACAACATCCAGGACTACCTGGAGAAGAGCCCCAAGATCGGCCTGATGGGCAATGAAGACGACCTCATCCTAACACCGCAGGACCTCAACTTTTTGAAATATGTCTTCGGTTCCCGCGCGAAAATTTACCCCTACGGCGGTCACTGCGGCAACATGAGTTATACGGAAAATGTCGAGTATATGCTTAATTTCTTCAAAAGATGAAAGGATAATTTCTATGAAACGCGCGATTAATCTGACATTGCTCGCACTTCTGGTCTTAATGGCCGGCTGCGCAACTGCGCCGGTGCAACAGGAACCCATCATACCCGCCAAGATCACCATCCCGGAAAACGAAGTGCCCCAAAAACAGCAGGCATTCTACGTCTACGACCCCTGGGAGGGGATGAACCGCCGGATCTACAACTTCAACGCCGTCTTCGACGAATACGTCTTCCTGCCGGTCGTGCGGGCGTATGAGTTTGTCCTGCCGAAATTCGCCCAGACCGGGGTCACCAATTTTTTCAACAACCTCGGCGAAATCAACAACCTGACCAACTCGCTGCTGCAAGGCAAGATCGTCAAATTCTTCAACACCATCGGCCGGATCGCGATGAACACGACCGTGGGTATAGGGGGGCTCATCGACGTGGCCACCTATGAAGGCGTCAAGCGTGAGAACGAGGATTTCGGCCAGACCCTGGGGTTTTACGGTATCGGCCCCGGTCCTTACCTGATCCTGCCCGTGGCGGGGCCGTACAACCTGCGGGACGCAACCGGCTGGGTGGTGGACCTCGTCGCCTACAATTTAGTGATGAACCAGTTGTACCAAGAATTGGCGATTAAAAATAAGACAAAAGATTACGTGAACTGGGGGCTCATCGCTCTTTTTGCAATCGACAAACGCCACAAATATTCGTTTCGCTATTTTATGACCGGCTCTCCCTTTGAGTACATAATGATTCGTAAAATGTACCGGGTATATAGAGAATTCTTAATCGAAAGTTAAAAAAAATATTCTTGAACAAATACCCCCTTTTAACTGCGGGGTATTTGTATTTGTCTGAGCATTGTCCAAGACTTCTGAAGTGGCGATAACTCCAACATACTGCTACTCTGCTGTTTCTATTGATCATTAGGATATCGTTTTCATATCTCAGATGCAAAATTCCACCGTCTACGGTACTTTCCGAAGGTTTATATTAGCCATACGAAACCCACACTTTGGCTGAAGTTTATAAATCGGCTATAAATAAAATCTCAAACCCCTTGAAAATTCCTGTTAGATTAGCAAACGCAACCCACAATCAAAGGCAAAGAAAAACACAGCCGCCAGCCAATAAACCAAGGTTAATAAAAATCAAAATCCCAGCCAGCTTCTCCTAAGTCAGCACCAAAAGCATTGGCCAGTGCCTTCCGTCGATTCTCGAACTCATTGTTGACAATTTGACAGTCACATTCGAGTTTCACGCCAATCCGCTCTTCGATTGCATCTATAGCAGCATATGGGTCAAATTCAGCTTCCTCACAAAATTCCCATAGATTTTCCAACTTCCTCCACTCCGGATTTCGTTTATCGTGAAGCTGACCACAGGTGTATTGATTGTAATTATGTCTGCTTCCTTTCACCTCGATTCGTTGAAGCTTACCTTTTAAATACTCCGAAAGGCCTCTGAAGAATTTTTTAAATTCGCCATCATGATCCAAGACATCGCCGGTGAACTCATAACTGCGACACGTTTTAGGTTTTGCCATTGTTAATTTCCTCACTGCTATTATTAAGATCCTGAAGCGCCATTTTAATGAACCCTTGTGATTGAATGAACTTAGACCAAAGCAGCCCAGCATAATGCATTTTCTCACGCCATGGCATACCGGCCAGATCACCAATGGGTTTAACGAAAACCTTTACAATCAATTTGAATGTTGTACCGGCTTGGATCAATAATTCAATTTCGCACCTCCTGAACATACCTTGAATCTCATCTCTGTTATGATCCCATATGCCGCCAAGCACATATTTTTTGTCGCTGGTATCCTCAATCCGAATGATGGCGCCCTCATCGGTCCATTTAGTTTCAATCTCCAAATCCCCGATAGGAAAGCACTGGCTGAATTCACTATTAGACTCGAACCCAAACTCGAAGGGGGTTGCCTCGATGATGTTGTTATATCCCCAGAAATAGACTTCCCAAAACTCAGCTTCCGTGAATTTCTCTTTGGATGGGCAATTTTCTTTTATGAATTCAGAGTGACTATCGGGCTGGACCAGTATCTCATAATCGCATGTTGAGCTTGTGGAATCACAGACCATTTTTACCAGATAAATATTGAGGTCGAATCGGTTCATGGTGTCGACGAGGCATCTCATTATATCCAGATCAGCACTTGGATTATATTTGTCGTCTAAGAAATGGCCGCCGGTGAACGTTATGATCCGCTTCTGGCAATCCAATCCATCTTGATAGATCGCATTGTATACCTGATCGACGGTTGGCTGGCCCTGTTTGAAATTAAGCATGATTTCGATTTCCCCTTCGCAGCTTTCATTGGGAATCTCGATCAGGATGCTTTTGTTGATCGGGTTATGTGATATTTCTTTTATAATATAAATGTTGCGAGAAGTGCCTATGTTTAGGGCTTCCAACAGACTGTGAATGTTTTCTTCGTCAACGGCGGTTTCGAAGTCGTTGGCGTTAATGGAATTTTCCTGTGATTTCTCATTCATCTCATTGATCCCCCTTCACCTTGATTGAGTCTATCTTCAAGTACATCTCTGATAAACTGAGAAAGTGGAATTTCTTTTTCATCGGTAATCTGGACAAGCTTGCGATATGTTTTATCGGATATTACAAAACCAATATGTCTGGTGTAATTAACTTTTCGCATTTGATGGTCCTCCCTGGATTGAAATTAGATTTAAGTCGTAATTTTGTTCGGAGTACGATCGCGAATTGGAATTTCTTCTGGAATTTAAAATGATACAATGGGGATAATAGCGGTGAGAAAGGAAGCAAAAAAACTGGACCCTGGCAAGCTTGAATTGATCTTTAGAATGATCTTTAAATGCCGACTTAAACCGTCGGAGTGCTTCTCTGCGGTGAGATTTTTGGCAGAGCTGAATATAGGGATTGTTGCCATAGCTGCCATCACTAACGACGGTTTTGACGTGGTTTTAGAATTGTAGTGAATTTGCTTTTCAAAATGAAAAAATTAGAACAATCGGAAGTGCGGGCCAACTTTCCAGATTCCAGATCTGAACCTCAACAATTACCGCGTTGCAACTCTCACTTGCCAGAACCATATTTTCCCCGCCGCGTGCCTCTATAGACACCTTTGCAATTAACAATTCAAAGGTTGGATTTGTTCCGTTGATTTGGCGAGGGAATATCGGCTCTGGTTATCATTGGAGGGAGGGTTAAACTTTTGAGATTGATTATTCTTTGATATTCGAAAACACAAATTTGGTGGGTGTTTTGATATCACAGAAAGTATATGCAAATTTTTTAGGGTGCTAATTTAGTAGATACGTTGGAGATATTGCAGGTTTTTCAGTCTGGAGATATTTTAATT
>JBAVYC010001659.1:0-5514 GCA_049698595.1 Desulfobacterales bacterium
TGAATCAGCTAAATCAGAATCAAGCAATCGCTTGGGCAGCCAACGGTCTTAATCCGATGGAAGTCACTCCCCCCCCTTAAATAAATTGAACTTAGCTCCGCTTCGCTCCGCAATTGGAATGATGGAACAATGGAATCATGGGTTCTGGAATATTGGAGTGGTGGATTTAGAGTATCAAAACGAATATAATTGTATTGATTTTCTTGTAATATTGGCATATTTTCTGGGATGAAAGCAGAAAATGGATGCCTGATGGGCATCATCATAAAATGTTTTCAAAGGATTTAACCCACAAAAAATTGAAGCTCAAAAAGGTGGGTATTGGTCATTGCCCATTCTAAAATTCGGTCTAAATATGAAAGGTCGCTATATGATATCTTTTACATTCTTATAAATCCTTCGTCACGGATGAAAACGATAACCCACAACAACATTGTGCAATCTTCCTATAGAATCAAAGTGCATATGCCTCGGCCCCATTGGTGTCCTGGCATTATCAGCAACTTGCTATGGACTGGCCTGCGCTTCCAAATATTCCTTTAATTCATCCTTCGATTCGATCCTCAAGATTAAAATTATCGCCAAACCAACGAGTGCACTTAAAACTAGCCAGACAAAATAGTAGCTTCCCGTCAAATCAAATACCCATCCGGCAGTTGTGGGTCCGATGATCCCTCCGCAGGCCCCAAAGCCCATCATAATTCCCAGATACTTACCGAAATTATTTTTTCCGTAATACTCCCTCAGCAATGCTCCTCTTAAAGTTGCAATACCGCCGAATCCGTTTGAAAAAAAGAAAAGAAATATGTAAATCATTCCGGTCAATTTAATATAGCAAAGGGCCAACATTCCCAGTGCCATGAGGCTAAAAGAAATGGCCATGACGTATTTTTTTTCGAAAATGTCGCCGAGCCAACCAAAGCCAAATCGACCGGCGATACTCAACAGCGGAATCCCTGCAGCTATCAGACCGGAGCTCCTCCTTGAAATATCCATGGTGCTTAGATATGGCATAATATGAGTCACTACTGCCATCAGTGCCATAAGGCGGATCACCTCTGCCAGATTCACGAACAGGAATGACTTTTTTTTCAAAATCTCTGTGTACTTGAAGCGCTTATCGTCACTCTGTCTCTGGGATAGGTCGTTGCGCTTATCGGCTTTTTCCATAATTGATACATCAGCCGCATTTTCGGGCTTGTTACGCATCACAAAGGCTGCGGGAACACCGATAATCCACATACCTATTCCAAGGATGATCAATGTCATTCTCCAACCGAAAACCGCAATCATCCAAACGATCAGCGGAATAATCAGGCCGCTGGCACCGAATCCGGAGACTGTCACCCCCATTGCTTTACCGACATTTTTGTCGAACCAGTTGGCCACCGCCGTCATTGTCACCACACTGGTACATCCGCCGGCACCGAAAGCAATAAGAATAAAAGCGCCGTAAAACATTGCAAGTGATTGCGTAAACCCCAGCAGGATGATCCCAAAGCCCAGAACGAGGCTGCCGCTCAACAGCAACTTTCGGGAACCAAATCGATCGACGAGAATACCGACAAACGGGGCGAGCAATCCCATTTCCAGCCCGCGCAAGCTGGCGGCCAGAGAGATCTGGGTATAGCTCCAGCCGAACTCATTCGCCAGCGGTTCTATGAAAGCGGTAAAACCGTAAAAAATAGTGCCAGCCACATAAAAGGCCGTAATAAAGCTGGCCAGAACAATCCACCATCCATAATAAATTGGGTTCATTGGGCAGACCTGAAAATATATTCGTTAACTCCAAAATAGCGAACTATGGCAATGTAGCTCATTGATTCAACTTTTTCAAATTAATCACAAACGAAAATCAAGCCATGACGTTCTACACATTCAAAACTTAGGAAATTTTCAGGATTTCTGTAAAAAATGGTTGGATATGTTATGTTTTAGCTTAACAAATCTATAATAAATTCAGTGTATTGTAAATATTTGAGTGAGGTACGAAATCCAAAATTGACCCCTGGTGCGTATTTGCCAGGGGAAACATACAATGGAAGGAAGTTTTAGGGTTGATCAGGAAACATAAAAAATCACAATCAAATTTTCAAGTTGATTAAAAAAGTAATCTAGATGCTACGAAAAGAGTTGAACAGCCCAGATACTTCTTGATTTTAGAGCTTAAAAAATGGTGCGACCGAAATGATTTTCAGATTTCTGAATGTACTAAATTAGGAAAAAATTCGATTACGGCCATACGATACACTTAATCACATGCAAAAGATGATTAGATATTTTAAGACTTATCCTATTTCTCTATCTTTTCAAGTTCTTCATCTCGCAGCACCCTGCGCAGCACTTTTCCGATGAGCGATGTCGGCAGGGTTTCTCGGAACTCAACTGTGCGCGGCCTTTTGTACCCGGCCAGCTTCTCCATGCAAAAGTCGATGATCTCTTGCTCTTCGGCGGTTTCGCCTGGAGCCAGCTGAACAAAGGCTTTAACCTTCTCTCCGCTACGGTCATCCGGAACACCGATAACCGCCGCCAGAGCGACCTTGGGGTGCTCGTAGAGCACCTCTTCCACCTCCCGGGGGTAGCAGTTGAAACCGCCCACAAGAATCATGTCCTTCTTGCGATCGGTGATAATGATATAGCCTTCACTGTCAATGTGGCCGATATCTCCGGTAAGAAAATAGCGTCGTCCCTCTATTTCTCTGAAAACTTCCTCGTTAACATCAGGTCGGTTCCAGTACCCGGCCATCACCTGAGGGCCGCTTATGGCGATCTCGCCATCTTCGCCCCGGGGCAGTTCTTTTGAGCCTGTCTCAATATCGAGGATTTTCACGTCGGTGTTTGAAACCGGGAAACCAACCGAACCGAACTTGCGCCTTTCCTTGTCACTCGGGTTGGCAGTTGCCAGCGGCGCGGTCTCGCTCAGACCGTAGCATTCGAAGATAATCGACCCGGTACTAGCCTCGAACTTTTTGGCCACTTCCACCGGCAGCGGCGCCCCACCGGAACCGCACCCGATGACGGATGACAAATCGAACCTGTTTAGCAAGGGGTGGTTGGTGAAGGCGACAAAGATGGTCGGGACGGCTGCGATGATGGTCACTTTATTTTGTTCCACCGCTTTTAATACCTCGGTGAAAGGTGGCTTGCCGGCCCGCGGGTCCGGGATACAGACCAGGCGGCTCGCGGTCAGGCAGGCCCAGTGCATTACAATGTTGCAGCCGAAACTGTGGTACATGGGAAGAACGCCGAGAAAGCAGTGTGCCCCGCCCCTTTTCAGTCGTTCCGGTGTGGCGCCTGTTTCGTGGGGGATCCACATCCATTGGTCCAGAGCGGTAACGTTGAAGACGATGTTTGCGTGGGTCAGGGCCGCACCTTTGGGTACGCCGGTCGTACCGCCGGTATAAATGATGGCTGCGATATCTTTCACGGAATCGATTTCCACAGCAGGCGGTTCGGGCGGGGTCGCAGCCACAACGGCATCGAAAAAAAGATGTCCGGCCTCATATCGCCCGGCTTTTGGTATTTTTCCCAGTAGTCCGCCTATAAACGCCTTGAGGGGCGGCAGGCTGGATTTGATATTGCAGATTACCACCGTTTCCACATCTGTTCCTTTTATGGCTTCTACCGTTGTAGGGTAGAACTGGGGATGGTCCATGCAGAACAGCGTGCGCACCCCGCTGTCTTTGAGCTGAAAATTGAGTTCACTGGCCGTGTAAAGGGGATTGCAGGTGACGCAAACGGCCCCGGCTTTCAGTATGCCGAAATAGATGGCCGGGTAATGAGCGATGTTGGGTAGAAAGATCGCGACCCGATCACCTTTCTTGATGCCGCCGGCTGCCAGAAAGGCGGCCACCCGGTTGGCAATGTCCCTGACCTGGGCATAGGTGCGGGCCGCGCCGTTGAAAATGGTACAGACCTTTTCCGGGTAGGCATCCGCGGAATCGTCAAGAATGGAGAACACCGGTTTTTCAAAGCCTGAAATTTCACGCGGAACACCTATGGGCCATTTTTCAGTGGGCCAGTTATTTGCAGTCATCTTTGCCTCCCCTGTATAGGTTGGTTCCGATATAGGAAATTGTAATCCTGTCTCGTGGGCTGAACCCTTGAAATTCCCGCTCAAGAAGTATAGTTACGGTGTGCTTTGCGCGAATCAATTTTTGGTCGGGCGTTCTCGCTCACTTTCACCTTATTTTTTACGAGAAAAGCCACAAGGTTCTGAATACTGTTTTGCACCTCATCGTCAACTTCAGCCTCCGGATCTGTATAGATTACAGCAATACGAAAGTCGCTGAGCTTCTTTTTTTCGGGCTTAGGCAGCCGCACCTGCCAGCCCGTCTGATCTATATCATCGGGGCCTGCCATCACGTCAAGGGCAATAGCAAGATCATCGGCACTGCGCGCCAGCGGTCCCACTACAGCGATATCGGGTTCTGCAACCATTCCCGGCAGCGCCTGGCCCTGGCCCGAGACAATGCCGAATGTCGGCTTGTGGCCGTAAACGCCGCAGTAATGTGCCGGGTTGCGGATTGACGCTCCGATGTCGCTACCAACTTCCAGACCGGTCAGCCCAGCTGCAAGCGCTGCGGCTGATCCGCCTGAAGAGCCCCCCGGAATCAGGGCTACATCCCTAGGATTATTGGTTGTACCATATATCTGATTGAAGGTTTGCCAGTCTGCAAGATAGCGTGGCACGTTGGTCTTGCCAAAGACCACCGCACCTGAGTTGAGCAAGCGCTCAACAACAATCGCATTTTTAGTGGCATAGTTGTTCTGGTACCGTGTCAATCCCCACGTCGTTGGCATGCCTTCGACATTAAAAGATTCCTTATATCATCCCCCCTTCATCGCGCAGAGCGATCATTTTTCTTCCCTTCTTGTTTTCAATGAATTTTGGGGTATTGCAGCCGATGAAAGCCTTGAATACCTCACTTTGGTACCGGGAGCAAGAAAAAATAGTATCTTTAAGGGGAGGATTGGTTCAGCAAATTTAGAATATCATGGTCCATTTTTTGGGCTGATTTGAAAGTGCAATCTAAACACCTCGATAAAAAATGCCCGGTTCAGATGTTTACGTAATTTATGAGGTAAAAATTTGCTTGAATATGAACTCCAAACTGTATAAAGAGAGCAGAAGCTGTGATGATATCGCTTTTCCATATGAAATACTTGTGAATTTGCGAGATTGCAATAGTAAAATACGACATAAAATTTGGATTGTTATGGTTGGTGGAGGAGCCCCAAGTTTGCAAATAGGCTAATTTATTTTTTCTACAAAGGAGGAAGAAAAGGTGAAAATTGTAAAACTGTCCATGATTGTTCTGATCGTGTTCGCTGCGGTTCAACTCAGTGAGGCTGCCGAGGAAACTAAACCGAAGGAAGACAAACGCTTCAGCGACGAACTTAGTTTCTCCCTGATTAATACGACTGGCAACTCCGATACTCTGGCTTTGGCCGGTAAGAATGATATGAAATACAAGTTCACCGACAAGTGGACAGGTTCCTGGGTGGCTGGTG
>JBAVYC010001660.1:0-3295 GCA_049698595.1 Desulfobacterales bacterium
GTCATAAAGATAATCCATGAGTTTCGGATCTATGGGATGTGCAAGCCCCGTGCGGTGATCGCGCAAAATATAGTTGATTTTCTCAAGAGCCTCCGGGACATAGTAATCGCCCTTCTTGTAGATAACCGTCAGGTGCTCGCGGGTATGCGTATTGTAAAATGATAATTTGCGGTTTAAGTCGGCTCCAACTGCGACGGAAATAGTATTCAGCAAATAATATAGAAAGAGTGAACCTGCCAGCAGGCGGATGATTGTATATCGATTGTGGTGCTCAGTTAGCAACATCAATGTTTTCCTTCGCTTTTTAGTACGTCTGTTTGGGTCTCATCAGATAGCAGATAATATGTCAGGGAACTCGCTTCGCTCGCACCCTGACCTACACAATGATGAGAATCTCGGATACAATCGGAGATCCAGATTCGGTGTTATGAAACCACCGGGCGGTCGGTGTTCATCACCGTCGTGCTTCATCGCCGGATACCATATCTTAAAAACCTCCTAGGTCAGGTTGCGCCGCAGGCGTTACCTGACGCTCATGAAACTACAAAGTTTCTTTTCCGAGCAGACTGGACGATCGCGGCCAGCGGCGGCGCTTATATGAAACTTCATTTCAAAAGTTGGAGTTGGTTTCATCCTGGGCCACCTTGCATTTTGTAGGTTGGGTTGAGCCTACTCCAGGCTTTGTTGGGTTTCGTTGCACTCAACCCAACCTACATTTTGCCGGTGTTATTGCGAATTGCGAAACCCAACAACAGCCGATTTCGGAACCGAGGCCCAAAAGCGTCTATTTCGATTAATCTGGCCGTTTCTTTGGCCAGCGGCGCTACTCGTATGAAACTAGATGGAATCATCAACTGCTGGCAACCAACAGCCGTAGTTTACACCCGCTGACGAACCCATAGCCCGCTATCGCTGAACAAACTCTGAGGTTACAATAACGAAATCCCGGTCTGATCGGGTCTCCGGGCCTGCGGCAAGATCCGTGATCATCAACGACATGCCGGGATGCATCGACCCAAGTGCCTGTTCGACAAAGGCAGGATCTAATTTGATTCGATTAAGGGTTGCGGTATCCGTGGACTGCACTGCCGTCGTCGAATCGGCATGGCGAATCGACGTTGCGCTCCAGGTAGGATGCTTACCTTCCAGCGTTTTTAGCACCAGGACGTGGGTGCCCAGAGGTTGATCGGGATTGGCAATGGCAATCGTTTTCTGATCGACGATTTCACCGTCTTTAAGTAAGTAGGATTTCCGATCTGCGCCGCTGACGACCACCGAGGCAATCGGCACACGATTGGGATGATCTCCGGCCGCGGGGGGCACTACCTTGTGCTTTTTTTGGCGCTCGCGGGCACGCTCCTGGGCGATAATCTGGTCGGCATCACCATTGAGAATAATACCCGGATGCACGACGTCGGCGGGGGCCGAAGCCTCATCGGCGATGATCACCGCCGTACCCAGGTGAGTAATTTCGAACAGCTTGGCGGAAAATTCCAGGGGCAGATGAACACAGCCGTGGGAACTGGGGTAGCCGGGCAAACCACCCGCATGCAGACAAATCCCGCCCCAGGTTAAGCGCTGGGTGTTCGGCATGGATGCGTTATGGTAGATGCTGGAATGGTGGTGCTTGTCTTTCTGAAGGATCACGAATACGCCGGTCGGTGTGCGATGCCCCTTGCGTCCAGTCGATACCGTGGTAACGCCAATCTCTAAACCGTTGCGATAGACATGCGTCATCTGTTCCGGCAGCGATACCAGTATGGCAACCGGCCCCTCCGGCGACACCTCGGGCTCCCACACGTACTCGCCGGGCTTCAGCTTTTCACCAGGCTTCAGAAAGTGGCTGGCCGGCTTGGATGCCCACAGGGGCCGGCATAGGCCCAGGATTGATGTGGCGGCGATGCCTTGCAGTACTTGTCGTCTCGTTATCATTTTACAATTTCTCCCAAAAACTACTGAATTATGTAACTCATCTTTGTTGTCACCTGTTGGTTTCAGATATCCTAAATACTGTTTCAGCAGCCTTTAGAACCGGTAGACAAAGTTCAGGTTAAAGGCGTGGATGAAGTTCGGATCGTATTTTCCCTTCAGCTGACCTGTTAATTCGTTTCCCGACTTGTTGATCTTGCATTCTCCGGCGTCGATGAGGGTGTAAGCCGCACCCACCGAGAAATCCTTGCTCCAGTCGTACTGCACCCCGGCCGCATAACGAAACTGGCGGTCCACCGGCAAGACGGGCGAGCGGTCTTTACTGCTCGAAATCGGAGAGGTGTCGTAGGCCCATCCAATCATAAGCAGCCAGGGCTCCGCCACCCGATAGTAGGCCCCCAGGCCCACGTGATAGGTGTCTTTCCAGTTTATCTTTACACTCGTGGTGTTGTTGTCGGGCACCGAGATCTCAGCAAGTCCGAAATCACTCCAGTCCTGCCAGTTAAGGGTGGCCACCAGCGCCAGCTCCTTTGTGATCTCCTGATAGGCGCCAAGCGCCACCTGCTGGGGAATGTTCCAGTTGACCTTGAGGTCGGATTCGAGTATGCCGGAGTCCTTCAGGGCCATCCCCCTGATGCCGGTGTCCGGCAGATTCTTGAATTTCAGGTCATCTTTAAAATTCAAATCAACCCGGGAGGCGTACGTGATCCCGATGCGGGTCTGAGGGCTCACTTCGAACAGGGCCCCGAGGTTGAAGCCGTAGCCCACATCCGAGGCATCGAACTTGAGACGGCCGTCCCCCTCCTCGAGAGGCGTATTGATAGCTGTCCTGTCGCTCATGTCCCCGTAGACAATATTGACACCGCCGCCCAGGGACAGCCACGGGCTGACCCGGTAGCCGACCGT
The DNA here is from genome assembly GCA_049698595.1 of Desulfobacterales bacterium. Lineage (GTDB taxonomy): Bacteria > Desulfobacterota > Desulfobacteria > Desulfobacterales > JAFDCJ01 > JAFDCJ01. The sequence goes on from JBAVYC010001660.1 coordinate 2,836, forward strand.
CGGGTTGACCGCCACCGTGGTAAGTTTCACTTTTTCGGCGTAGTACCTGCCGGCCCAGTTGTCGCCGTAATCCAACCCCGCGCCCATATAGGACCCAAAACCCAGTCCCAGCTTCAGGTCCGGTGTCAGGCTGTGAACGTAATAAAACGTTGCCGCCGGAGCGATTTCGCCCGCGTTGCCGACCCCGCCGCCGGTCTCACTTGTCTCCTGGACCTTGAACTTGGTGTCCGGGAAAAATCCCAGCAGACCGCCCGCCATCTGGGAGTGATCCAGCCGCGTCATCCCGGCCGGATTGCCGCTGGCCGTTGAGGCGTCCATGGCGGCAGCCTGGCGGCCGGCGCCCGCCACCCCCATGTCCGGGGTCGCCTCCTCATACAACCAGAGCGCGCCGGCATGGGCCGAGGCGGCCGCCAGAATTACGAACCATAGTGATATGAACACGCTTAAACCATATTTCTTC
>JBAVYC010001661.1:0-1858 GCA_049698595.1 Desulfobacterales bacterium
CATAAATTTTGGCGGATCAACTTTATACATATAACGACTCAGTGTATCCCCTAAACCTGGATCAACCTTTTCTAGAATATCCACGATTCGTTGAGACTCATCCATCTCGCCTAATTCGGCATATGCATACCCCAGTTCAGCGTAGGAATCATAGAACTCATCGTCTATATTTACAGCAGCCTTAAATTGGACAATGGCATCCTCATAGCGCCCCTGCCTGGCGTAGTTAAGACCCAATCCATAGTTGCCATCGGGATTGTCAGGATCAATTCTCACAACCTCATTAAACTGAGCTTCCGCATCCTTGTATCGACCCGCGTTCATATAGGCCTGTCCCAGCGCGTAATGATTATCAGCGACTGGCCACAGCTTGACTGCCTTTTCATAGGATTTACCTGATTCTTCATAGCGTTCCTCCGCAAAATAAAGGTTGCCAAGATTAATATGGATGTCGTCTCGGAATGGATTCAACCGGAGGGCCGTTTTATAGGCTTTAATGGCGCCTTCTGTATCCTCTGAAGCCAGGTGTGCATCCGCCATATAACTGGCAGCATCAACTGAAAAAGATGAGTTCGGCGCCAGTCCAATCGACCTACGGAATTCTTTAATCGCTCCCTCGTAGTCCTGCCGCATATACAGATCTATCCCCTTGGATAGCGCATTGTTGGCCAATTCTTCCAGCTGCGCTTGCTGACCGGTGGGAATAAAAATATCCGTGCTGCTGATGCCTCGTAAATCCATATATAAATCCGTTTTGTTCTAACAGATTTCCGATTATAACCCGGGAGCCAATCGGTTCCTGTTTTTATATCGGCAGATTTGGAAAATATCTTAAGATTTGTTATCCAAAATTCTTCCAATCCGACTTTCCAAAACCTTGACCTCGTCTTATAAAACAGACCTTAGATAAAGTTGTATGCTTTGCAAAGGCCTTGTTTTTGGGACGATTTTTCCCTACTCCCGTGGCAAAATTTTGACCATTCCTACCGTTCTCTAATATTATTCCAATACCATTTTGGCGTAACAAACTGACATTAATTGGGATTTGCACTATTACCTTTTCTGGCACACAAGTTGCTTTCCCAAAAATCATGTTCATTTTTTTTCTGTCGACCGACCGAACTGTTTTACATGAAACCTGAGGAGATACTGCTCCCGGCAGAAAATCCTTACGTGGAGAGTGAGAAGCTTTGTCTGAAGAATTTCCTAAAAACCTTAAGTGCCTTACAGCATCACCGTATGACTATAAACGAAATGTGCGCATAAAAATGAACGGGAAAAAATTTCAATCAGGTGCCGACTATGATGTTTGCTATATACTTTATAACACAACAAAATGGGGTGGGGTGAAGGGAACCCTTGTTCAAATTAATGGTCTTGTTGAACGTGGATATAAGGTTTGTTTGATTGCCGGATCAGGCCCTCCGGAATGGTTCTCGCTTAAAGGAGATTTTATACAATCTCCCGACCTTGAGATTGAGGATATCCCTAAATCAGACATAATTATAGCTACTTGGTATCCAACAGTGCCGATGGCATATATGGCAAGAAAAGGGATTGCAGTTCATTATTGCAGGGGGTATGAAGGTGAATATCCCAATTTGCCAGACAATCAACGTACTCAGATTGAAAAAATTTATAAATTACCAACAATAAAAATTGCTAATTCTCTGCACATTGCAAGCTTTCTGAAAAAATATTTTGCCTCTGATGTCTACATTGTTAGAAACGATATAAATCATGACATATTTTATCCTCAAGAAGATGTTTTTAAAAGAGATCTCCCTGAAAGATGGAGGATATTAATTGTAGGTCCTTATGAGATAAAATGGAAAGGAATTCAGGACTGCATACGAGC
>JBAVYC010001662.1:0-2411 GCA_049698595.1 Desulfobacterales bacterium
TTCACGTGGACGGCTGCCTAAACTGGTTGATTGATTATATGCTGTACAGAAATTTTGACATGGATGTATCATAAGGTTGTCATCCAAACCGTTCAATGCACATGCAGATCGTCGCTAACCGGCTAAAAACTAAACCAAAATACTATTCGACACTTTTTGGTCCGTATTTTGCTTGTAATCGTTAATGTTTGGCTATTATACCCGCTACCCAAGTGAAAGCACCATTTTTCGGATATCCTCCGCGGTAAATTCAATTGAAGGAGAAAACCTCAGTGAATGGTTTGGATTTAGTTATATTGGCAATTTTATCGACAACGGCAATAGTCATTGTAGGATTTGCCGCCAAAGTTTATTCCATCTTGAGAAATGATTGGAATCGAGGCCATAGTTTATTGGAAGTAAAGCCTTCATCCCCGCCCGTTGAAGAAGACAGTCTCCCATTTTAGAGGCGACCATCGCTGCTGATTGATGGTTGCAAGAAAACGTGTTGGAATCGATTTGTTGGGTTTCGCATTTGGAAATATCACCGGCAAAATGTAGGTTGGGTTGAGTGCAACGAAACCCAACAAAGCCTGGAGTAGGCTCAACCGAACCTACAAAGCCAAAGTGGCCCAGGATAGAACCAACTCCAACTTTTGAAATGTAGAGCACCAGTTTCATGTAAACAAGGCCGCCGGCCTGAAAAGCGGCCAGTTTAATCGAGAAAGAAACTTTCAAAAAGCGAATATCGAATATTGAATATCGAATGTCGAGGGAAGGTATTCTATCGATTTTTATTAATTAAAAGGACGGAGCGCAGCGACTCTACCCTTCGTAAATCTGTGGTTCGATATTCGATATTCTGCGGTTCGCTGTTTAATCTAGGCCAACGAAGCGGCCAGCCTTATAATCAAAAAAACCGTGCCATTTTGGCGTAGTTTCACACGAGCGCTATTCCTTGTGTTCATACACATGGATATCGCGCTGCGGATATGGAATGCTGATCCCTTCGGCATCGAACTGCTTTTTAACTTTTTCCGTAGTGTCAAAATAGAAGCCCCAGTAATCATCCGCAGATGTCCAGGCGCGTGTCACGAAATTCACGCTGCTGTCGGCCAGTTCGGATACGGCCACCATCGGCGCCGGATCTTTCAAAACGCGATTATCCTCTGCGATAATCCCTTCGATGACCTTGCGGGCCTTGTCGATATCATCTTCGTAGCCGATACCAAAAACAAAATCCACCCGGCGGGTTCCTTTCATGGTGTAATTGGTGATATTGTCTCCCGTCATTTTCGCGTTGGGCACGATGATGGTTTTGTTATCCGGGGTTTTAAGTTGCGTCGTAAAAATCTGAATTTCTTCAACGGTACCGGCAACGCCCGCCCCTTCAATAAAATCGCCCACCTTAAATGGTTTGAATATGATCATCAGAACACCGGCTGCAAAATTTCCCAACGAACCCTGTAGCGCCAGACCGATGGCCAGGCCGGCGGCACCTAAGATGGCAATGAAGGATGTGGTTTGGATACCCAACTGGTTCAAGGCGGCAATGACTACAAAAGCCAGCAGTGCAATATAACTTAGACTCCCGACAAACTTTACCAGGGTCTTATCGGTGTTGCTTTTGGTCATCACCTTTTTGATGAAGTTGGCAATCGCTTTTGCTACCCAGCGACCGACAATAAAGATGGCAACTGCGGCAACGACTTTAATTCCATAAACCGTCAACAATTCGTACACTTTGTTCAAAAGACCGGATGCGTCCATTGCTTGATCTCCTTTCCTCTATCATGTAGCGGGTTTTAGTTTGTTAAGACAAAAATGGGTGAGCTGATAGGACGGGCATCATCGTTTTGAGCCTTGATGATATCCGATTTAATTTAATCTAAATCCTTTTTTGCGAATTGCAAGCAATGTCTTGAAATTTGTCCATCAATGATTAGTGTCCTTAGCGGGACTGACATAAAAACAAAATTCACAGGATTATGCCATTAGGGAGAACCCATGAGCGATATGAAGTTGAATCCTCTGGCCGGATATGCGGAGTTTCCCGGACCGGTGGTTGCGGTAATCATGGACGGTGTCGGAATCGGACCGCAAAATGAAAGTAACGGTGTCTACCTAGCGTACACGCCGGTGCTGGACACGCTTCTGCAGGATCCCATGTTTACCCTCTTGAAAGCCCACGGGACCGCGGTGGGCATGCCTTCGGATGATGATATGGGAAATTCCGAAGTGGGGCACAATGCCCTTGGCGTGGGCCGGATTTTTTCCCAGGGAGCCAAGCTGGTGAGCGAGGCTTTCCATTCAGGGAAGGTATTCGAAGGCCGGGCATGGACAGAGGTGCACCAGCGCACCGACCAGGGGGGCACCTTGCATCTTATCGGCATGGTTTCCGACGGAAACGTCCACAGTCACATCGAACAGCT
>JBAVYC010001663.1:0-2872 GCA_049698595.1 Desulfobacterales bacterium
TTCGATATTCGTTATTCGATATTCTGCGGTTCGCTGTTTAACCCGGCGGCCAAAGCGCCCAGCGGCTGACACCTGAAACCATTAATCTACAATCTTCATTTCTCCGAGACCCAGGTATATTTAAGACTGGGATAGCTTTCGGCCAATGCACCGCCCAGATGGACATAGCCTTTGACCGTATCCTTGAAAGCATGACAATTGGCGCGCCAGTTGATGTGCACCCAGGGCGTGAGTTCGAGGATGCGCTGTTCAACCGCGCGGTAGATTTGTCTGCGAGCATCCATGTCCGTGGTCGTGCGGCCTTTTTGCAGCAGATCCTCGATCTCGGCATCCATGAATCCGATCGGTTTGGCCCAGTAGGTCGATTCCGAGCCAAAGTAATACGAATACACGTCCGGATCGGGACTCTTGATGGTAACGCCGTATATCAAGAAGTCATAGGCGCCCTTGTTTTTGTTTTCGACCACCGCGGCCCATTCGGATAATTTGATGTTTACCTTGATCCCAACCTCTTTGAGATTGGCTTGCACAATCTGGGCAGTGATGGTGTAGATCTGCAGACCGTGATAAGTTAACAGCTCCAGGTCGAATCCATCCGCATGACCGGCTTCGGCGAGCAATTGTTTTGCCTTTTGGACATCCCGTTTAAACGTGTTGGCCAGATCTTCGTTGTAGAACCACGATCCGGCAATAGTGGGAGGCCCGTAAAGCGGTGTGCCGTAGCCGAAAAAAGCCGCCTCGGAAATCGCCTGGCGATCGATGGCATAGGCGATCGCTTGGCGGACCCGCGGATCGTCAAGTGGTTTCTTGGAGGCGTTGAGCCAAAGGTTCATGAATTCACCGTCCTCGACATCCACCACGAGTCCCTGCTGTGCCTTGAGAATGTCGATGTCCTTCCACGGTACCGTATCGATGACGTCAACGGCACCGGTTTTCAATGCGTTGACACGAGCTTCGCCATTCTTGATCATACGAAATTCGATTTTGTCGAGATGGGGTAGATCCTTTTCAAAGTAATCGGCGTTGCGCCTCACCACCACGCGCACTTTGGGTTCGTTGTCAACCAGTTCAAACGGGCCGGTTCCGTTGGCTTCGATCTTTACATTGGGACCGGTTTTCATCCACTCCGAAGAGACGATAGCGGTCTCGCCCATTGCCAATACGCTCAGCAGGGTCACGTCAGGCACGTCCTTTTCGACCTTGACGGTGTAATCGTCGACGACGGTCACCTTGACGCCCTTGAGGTTGGAACGTAGCGTCGCACCGGTGGCCGGGTCCAGGATCCTTTCTAGCGAGTACTTGACGTCGGCGGCAGTAAACGCCTGGCCCTTGTGGAATTTAAGGCCCTTGCGAAGATGAAAAACAATGGTTTTGGCGTCCGGTGTTTCCCAACTCTGGGCTAGGGCGCCGGTGGGCTGGCCCTTTTCGTCAAATCCCAGCAGGCTGTTATAAAGACACAAGTTAATGGTCTTCCAGGCGGTTCCCTGATAGACGTGCGGATCCAGGCTGGCGACCTCGGTTACCGAGCCGAAAACCAGGTTGCCCCCTTTCAGGGGCTGTGCGGCCGATGCCATCGCAGGCCCGACTAAAAAGCACGTTACCAGCGCCAATCCAATGATTTTGAATCGCTTTTTCATTGATTTACCTCCTTTTTCATTTGACCGATTATTGTTTAGGGAAGCGCTGCCAACATGGCATTGACTTCATCTTCATCGTTGTAAAACGATGGTGACATCCTGAGGGCGCCCTCCCTGATCGCCAGGTGTATGTTCGCATCCTCCAGGCGCTCCCAAATTTGCTGTGTCGGCAGGGCCGGGTGTTTAAAGCAGAAAATTCCGGAGCGCTCTCTACCTAAAAAAGATGAGACGACTTGATAGTTGCGGGGTTTTAAACCCTCATAGGCCAAGCGGGTGAGTTTGAGAATATGCTCTTCGATTCGCCGGGTGCCGAGGCGTGTTATCATATCAACCGCAGCATCTAAACCCCAAATGCCCGGAAAGTTGACGATCGCCTCTTCAAAACGGCCGGCATGCGGTTTGAAGGTCAGATCGTAGTTGATATCGTCCTCGGATTTATCCACACTGTGGTATCCGACATTTGCCGGGTGAAGCTGCGCCAGTGAGTTTTGACGACAATAGAATATGCCCGTGCCGATAGGTGCCATGAGCCACTTGTGTCCGCCGGCCGATAAAAAATCGATGTGGTAACGGGAGACATCCAGGTGCAGCGCGCCCAAAAGCTGAATGGCATCGAGGTTCAACAGGACTTGCCTGGCGTGACACAGTTCGCCCACCTTCTCGAGGTCGAGCTGGAACCCGTTCGAAAACTGTACTGCGCTCAAGGAGACCAGTCTTGTGTGACTGTCTATGAGGACTTCGATATCGTCTGCCGTAAAGCGGCCCGCGCGGCTCCGAATCCATCTGATCTGGACGCCCCGTTTCTTCAGGTTCATCCAGCAATAGACATTCGAGGGGTACTCGATATCGGCGATAATAACATTGTCACCCGGCTGCCAATCGATCCCATTGGCGACAATCAGGATGCCCTCGGTGGTGTTTTTGATAAATGCGATCTCTGATTTTTTAGCGCCGATCATATCGGCAATGCGGTTCTTGATGATATGATCGGCTCGCTCGCACCACTGCGGGTAGTTGTTACGTCCGTTGTCGCGAACATCCGCCATAAACGCATCCACTGCCGAAATCACCGGATTCGACAACGGGCCGATGGATGCGTTGTTAAGATAGACCCTTTTGCGCTTAATGGGGAATTCTTCTCTTACGCTTAAAATGTCCATGGCTATCCATCTCGGCGGATAAATTCTAGGTGTATGGATTATGGGAATAAAGAATTTGCGGTATCAATAACGGAA
>JBAVYC010001664.1:0-3171 GCA_049698595.1 Desulfobacterales bacterium
GAGATCATCCGCGAGGCCGACTATATCATCGACCTGGGTCCCGAAGGCGGTGACCAAGGCGGACGGGTGGTGGCCTGCGGATCTCCCAATGAGCTTCTGAAAGCAGTCAAAAAATCCCACACGGCGAGGTGGTTTAAGAAGTACTTACAGGGCAGTTAGGGAATTATTAATTGATTCCAAGAATAAAGATCAGTTAGTCTTGATATTCAATCCAAGAGGAGCTTACATGTCCAAAAAATTCAAAGTAAAAACCGCCGACCTCCGATGTATCTGCGACCACAGGGTGTTTAAGTTCAAAAATACATCGGAGATCAAACCCCTTAACGAAGTCATCGGTCAAAAGCGGGCGGTACAGGCCATCGACTTCGGGCTGAATATGAAGAGCCCCGGATACAACATCTTTGTTACCGGTATCGAAGGTACGGGCAAGTCCACCATCGTTAAGGATATTGTTACCAAACATGCGAAAACCCTGCCCGGACCGGATGGCTGGTGTCTGGTCAATAATTTCAAAGATCAATTCCGGCCCAAGGCCATCGCGGTGTCCAGCGGAAAAGTTGTCCAGTTCAGTAAAACCGTGAATCAACTCATCGAAGATTTAAAAAAGGATTTACCCGCCGCATTTGAGAGCAAACCGTATTTGAAACGGCTATCCGCCATTAAAAAAAGATATTCGGTGAGACAAAACCAGCTGTTTCAGAAAATCGAAAAGTTTGCCGCGGACAAACACCTTCAAATTGTTAAATCTGAAAATGAATTTGAGACGATTCCTGTGGTGGGCGGCAAACCGCTGACCACCGAAGATTTCACAAATCTTTCGAAAAGAAAAAAAACTGAAATTGAAGAAAATATCCGCCTGATCCAATCTCAAATCGCAATTGCTTCCGTGGAAGTCGATAAACTGACCTCTGCCCTGCACGCGGATGTAGAAAAACTGATGGATGAAACGACCCTGTCAGTCGTAAAATCCCGACTGGAAAAAATAAGGTCCGAATTTCAAGACAACCGCGATATCCTCACCCATCTGGCTGAAGTTGAACAGGACATCGTCGAAAACGTCAACTTGTTTATGCCCTCGGAGGAAACCAGCACCGGCGGAGAAAATATTCTTGCTTCGCCGCAAAATTCCAAACTTCAGCGCTATCGGGTGAATATTTTAACCCATCAGGAATCGATAATGGGTGCACCGGTTATCTTCGAATCCAATCCCACCTATCACAATGTTATGGGTCGCATCGAAAAACGTGCCTATATGGGAACGGTGACGACGGACTTTACCATGGTTCAGGCCGGCTCCCTTTTAAACGCCAACGGCGGCTTCCTGATAATGGATATGGAATCTGTGCTGATGAATCCCTATGTCTGGGAAGCACTCAAACGCGCCTTACAGACCAAATGCCTTTATATCGAGGATATTACCGAGGAAACCGGATTTGGTACGGTTTCCCTGCGGCCGAAGCCCATCCCCCTGGAAGTCAAGGTGATATTGCTGGGTAGCTATGACAATTTTGAAGTCCTGCAAAACTATGACCCGCGATTCAACAAGATCTTCAAGGTGCGGGCGGATTTCGATTACGAAGTCCAAAAAAGCCCGGACACGGTTCAGCAATATGCGCGCTTTATTGCCCGGGTTTGCAAAGAGGAGGGCCTTCTGCCCTTCACTTCCAAAGGTGTGGCCACCATCGTGGAGTACGGTGAAAAATACGTCTCCAATAAAGAAAAGCTCTCGATTCGATTCGGTCCTTTGCTGGGCGTATTAAAGGAGGCGGACTATTGGGCGCGCAACAACAAGGCCAGGCTGATTTCCGATAGGTATGTCGTCAAAGCCTTTCACGAACACCGCTTCCGTTACAATCTTTATGAAGAAAAAATCCACGATTCCTACCGGGATGGGACCATCATGATCGATGTCGACGGTGCGATCAGCGGTCAGGTCAACGGGCTGGCCGTCTATCAGATCGGCGATTTCTCATTCGGTCGTCCATTGCGCATTACGGCCGAAACCTTTATGGGAAAAGCAGGCGTCATCAACATCGAGCGGGAAGCTAAATTAAGCGGCAAGACCCATGACAAGGGGGTGTTGATTCTCACCGGATACCTCGGCAGAACATTCGCCCAGCATTATCCGCTGAATCTGGCCATCAGCATCACCTTTGAACAGAGCTACAGCGGCATCGATGGTGACAGCGCCTCGTCCACCGAGCTGTATGCCATTCTTTCCAGCTTAGCGGGTATCCCCGTCAACCAGGGGATTGCCGTCACCGGTTCCGTCAATCAAAAAGGCAAAATCCAGGCCATCGGTGGGGTCAATCATAAGATCGAAGGCTTTTTCGAGGTGTGTAAAACCAAGACCCTTACCGGGACCCAGGGGGTCATCATCCCCCGGGCGAACACCAAAAATCTCATGCTCCGCAAAGAAGTCGTCGATGCCGTCAAACGGCGCGAGTTCCATGTCTATCAGGTTTCAACGGTGGAAGAAGGCATCGAAATATTAACCGGAGTACCGGCGGGAGAAGCGGACAAAGACGGCAATTACCCCGGGGGAACCGTATACGGTGCCGTCCAGAAAAAATTAAAGCAATACTTCAAACGCTCATTACAATTGAAAAAAGAAACATAGTCTCGGAAAAAGCTTAGGATTTAGGGGGATTTTACATGTTTAATCCGCTGATACGAAGTCAACCGTTTTTATTTCTATGGAGCCATTGCGAATAATTTGGGATTTTAGATTGGATCCATTTCAGGAAATATTCATAGAATGCCGCGCAGGAGGGCCTGGCACTGATCCGACATTTGAACCCCGGTTTCCTCAATGGAAATCGCATTTTGTTCACAAACCTCGACACAACTCTCACACCCAATACATTCTTTTGCATTCACCGGCACAGCCCTACCGTTTTGCATCTCGAACACACCGGAACTACAGAGCTCCAGGCATTCTTCGCAGCCGGTGCATTTCTCCCTGTTCAGGGTAACGTCAAAACCCATGTGGTCATTATCCTTAATATAGTTCTACTTCGTTATTTTTTTTGTTCAGAATTTTTTATAACAAACTGATATAGCAGAATAAACGAATAGCTATAACGCTACAGCGCCTCATAATCAAAAGAATTGGCTTTTGCCTGGTGGGAGCGGCTTCCAGCCGCGAAGTTCGCAGTCGCACCATACTGC
>JBAVYC010001665.1:0-1505 GCA_049698595.1 Desulfobacterales bacterium
GTATCGGCCATGGCCTCTTGGGCCCCTGACCGCACCCATCGAATCTTACGCCCAAACTGAAAGATGGGAAAAGCGGCAATCGGCAAAACAACACAGGCGTAAATGGCCAGTTTGGGAATCAGGTAAAAAGTCACGGCCAACAACCCGATGACCGTAAAAAAGTCCCTGATGGACCCGGTAATCGCGGAAGTGAACATGGATGAGATAATTGCGACATCGCTGGTAATGCGAGACATGAGACCGCCGGTTTTTTCCCGCTGAAAAAAGGCTAATGGCAGATCCTGCATGTGATTGAACAGTCGGTTTCGCAATCGCATGATAACGCTCTGCCCAACATGGTTTAGGAGATAATATGACCAATAGGCCGCAACACCTTTTGTGACGAAAACTGCGATTACCATGAGTGGTATCAGCAACAGCATTTGTGTGTCTCTTTGTTCAAATATCTTTTCTACCACCGGTTTTACCAGATAGGCTGAAGCTGAGGTCATGGCTGCCACCACCGCAGAACACCCTGCTGCTACAGCCAGCTTGACCCAATGGTCTTTGATTAAAGCCAGCAATTCCTTTTGCCGACCGGTTAATTTTGGTAGTGCTATCCTATTCATCGTTTGAGCATCTCCAGCGCAAGGTCCGCCACTTTTTCCGATGCCCCGCCCTCGCCCAGCACATTCCGTAACGCAAGCAACTGCTGTTTGAGATGATTTAGTCGGTCGGCATCATTCAGAAGATATTCCAGCGCCGAGGCGATGTTCTCGGCACAAGCCTCATCTTGCACCAGTTCCGGTACGAGCTGCTCACCGGCTACCAGATTGACCAGCCCGATATTCGGCACCCGCACCAGCGCCCTGCCCAGCCAGAAACTGACCGGAGATACTTTGTAAATGATAACCATGGGCGTACCGTGGATCGCGGCCTGAAGCGTCACCGTGCCGGAAGCGGCAACGATCATGTCGCAGCGTTCAAAGACCTTTTCGACAGCGCCCGATACCACCTCGATCTCCGCTCGCAGTCGATGTCCGTCAAGGACGCCTTGAATCCGCTCCCGCTCAACAGAAGGGGCTTGTGAAATTATAAAGGTCACCCGTTTTAATCTTTCCTTTAATAACTCGGCGGTATCCAGCATGACAGGAAGGTGGCGAATGATTTCGTTATCCCGGGATCCCGGCACCAGGCCGATAACCGTCCCGTCATCAGGGTCGGTATTCAATACCGGGTCGGCTGCAGGCAGATCTGTATCCAGCAAGGGATGCCCCACGAAGGTCACCGGGACATTGTGCTCTTTATAAAATCGCTGCTCAAAGGGCAGGATGACTGCCATGTGATCAACGAGTTTTCCGATCCGTTTAACCCGGCCCTGGCGCCATGCCCAAATCTGCGGGCTGATATAGTACAAGACCGGGATGTCCAGTTTCTTGGCAAGAGCGGCGATATGAAGGTTAAAATCCGGGAAATCAATCAGGATGAGCAGATCGGGTTTTAAACTTTTTAACAGTTTTTTAATC
>JBAVYC010001666.1:0-5707 GCA_049698595.1 Desulfobacterales bacterium
GAACCTCGGCCTCCGGAAAACGGCGCTGCCATTCAGACAGGTAATCATGATCAAATACGAAATCGTGTTCTCCCCAAAAAACCAGCATGGGCAATTTCGAGAGGGTCTGTAATTGATCATCGACCTGCTTAACCAGCCGGTAGCTTGGATCTTTCTCCGCCAGCGGGATATCCTGGACAAATTTTAAGGTTGCAATGCGATTTTTCCAGCAATTATAGGGTGCCGTAAGTCCTGTTTTAACTTCAGCGGAAAGTCCTTTTTCAGATGCCATGAATAGGGCGCCTACTGCGAAGAGATTGAAACCGAGAACCGCCAGAGCGGCCAGGGGGCCGGAACGGCGGATGATGCTCAGGCGCACGGGAATTCGTTTTGCAGGGGGCGGTAAAAAAGCAGCCGTATTCATTACCACCAACCGCCGTATTTTTTCGGGATGCCTGAGCGCATAAGCCATGCCGATCATCCCGCCCCAGTCATGAAGGATCAGGGTAATCTTTTCGACGTCGGTGAGGGTATCCAACAAATTGTCCAGATCATCGATCCGGCTGTGAAGTCTATAATCATAATCTGACACTTCAGGTTTATCCGACAAACCACATCCGATATGATCCGGTACAATGCTGCGATAGCGCCCGCGCAATGCCTTGATCAGTTCTCGATAGTAGAAGGACCAGGTCGGGTTACCATGGACCATCACAATCGGGTCACCTTCACCTTCATCGAGATAATGATACTTAAGGCCGTTTAAATCCAGGTAATGGGAGGTGAACGGATAGAGGTGTCTAAAGCCTGATATGTCGATGGGTTTTCTTTTCAATGGTTAAGATCGCTTAAATCGTTGATGATTCATTGCTTCTGTTTGTTCATCTTTTGACATTCAACATTCGATGTTGGACGTTCATTTTTTCCGTCCTCTGTCCTCTATCGTCTGTCCTCTGACTTCTGTCTTCTGACCTCAATTCTCCGTCCTCTGACATTTGTCTGCTCTACCACTGGATACCCAGCATAATACAGTTGAGGCCACTGCCGATTCCCAGGAATCCGACCAAATCATCGGTCTTTAAAAATTCTCTCTCATCAGCAATCGCGGCCGTGATGGGTAATGATACCGTACCGATGTTGCCCAAATGCTGGAATGTCGTGAAGTCACTGGATGCGGGCATTCCGATGGCATTGAGAATCGTCTGCTGATGGGCCGCTCCCACCTGGTGACAGATTATTTTATGCGGTTGATCATGCGACCAGGAAAGTTCTTCGCGCAAGGCCGCAAATGTTTCGACGCCCAATGCCACGCCGTTTTTCAGAACCCCGACTGAATCAGTTTCCATGATATGCAGCCCGCTTGCGGGAATACCGGTATCCGGTCCCCATACGCACAGCTTGTGAAACACCGTGGCATTTCTGGCCACCCCGCCAATCAGACGGTGTCCGGCGGTGGAAAGAGCGCCGTCTGTCAGGACGACCGCCACGGCCCCGGAACCACCGGTCAGGGTTGCAATCGTTTTTTTGAAAATATCCATGTTTGCTGTCTTCAGGAGCCGCTCTATGGTTGTATCCATAATCTGACGGGCGGATTCACAGGAAACGACCAGCCCGGCCCGGATTTGTCCGAGCTCGATGGCATTGGCCACCTGGACCATTCCGTTTAATATGCCCAGACAGGCATTGGAAACATCATATATCTGGGTTTCAGGTCCCAATCCCAGGCTATCGGAAACGGCGCAGGCGGTGGCAGGTTCCAAATTATCCCGACAGACACCGCCGTAGATCAGCATACCGACATCGGTGGTTGAAATGCCGGAAGCGTCGAGTGCTTTTTGCCCGGCCATTATGGCGCCGGCATGCATTTTAAAACCCGGATCCCAGAACCGGCGTTCCCGGATGCCGGTGATCGCTTCCAGTTGTCCTTGCTGGAAATGAAGGGTTTTGTAAAGCGGTTGCAGGCGCAGTTCCAGTTCGTCGGAAGTGATGACGTTCGGCGGAAGCTCGTAGCCGAAAGCGTCGATGTAGACTTTAGCATATCGCATATCAAGTTGATGTATCGGAATTTCTACAATTTATTATCACGATGCTTTTTGCGGCTATTCTCTTGGCAAGTCGAATGGAATGATGGAATAGCGGAATGTTGGAATATTGGCATGCAAAGCGGGAGACGGACTATCCTATAAGAAACGTTGAATTTTTTTTAATGATGTTCTCCAAGCATCTTTCATTTCTGATTATTCCTGCTAAGATACGCCATCAAAACAAGAAAATCAATGAAATACTATGCACCTGGGATACTGGTTTCTATAAACCCATCATTCCAAGATTCCATTATTACGGTTCCATGCATGCGTTTTTTTCGCAATGCCCTTTGAAAACTGGCGGCCTGTTAAATTTCCACCAGGTTAATGCCAAAGTTTTCCATTTTGTAGATATATAGCCCGTCTACTTGCAGATAACCATCGGCCGTAATGGTTGGAATCGGGTGTTCTTTGACTGCGGTGACCACGGCCTCGACTGTGATCAGGCGATTTTTTGGCAAGATTTGTCCGCGATAAATCCAGTTGTGAGGTTTTCCCGTCAACAGTCCAAATCGGTGGCTGTGGACCAGATGCGGCCAGCGTTGCCGGGCGATGTACTTGAGCATCTGGATGAAAGATTCAATCCCCAGTGAACCCGGTAACACGGGATCCTGGTAGAAGTGGGCGTCAAAGAACCATTCCCGGGGATCGACCACCTTGGTGCCCATTATAAATCCCAGACCCCTCGGGCCGCCTTGGGGGATATAGGCTTCAATCCGGTCGATCATTCGAATGGCCTTGGCCGGCAGGGTTAATCCGCGGGTCGGTATCCATTCCGGATCTTGGGGCGAAAGGGGGGGCAGGTCACTGAAGTCATGGGTCTGGCTGCCCTGTATCTCTGCCCGGGTGGGGGTGTACACCTGGTTGTCCGCATCCCGGATGCCTCCCTGGACTGCCAGGGCGTCAGCGGTAAAAAATCCGAACTCGGTGTTGCCGGCATATAATTTTTGATCTCGATGCCATACTTCGAAATCAAAATGCTCGAGGATCATGTCGCCGGCCTCGGCTGCCTTGGTTAGCCGCGCTTTGACGGACACGGTTTTAAAATCCGACGAAAATTCACGATAAAGCGTCGCCCGGCCGCCGAGATTTCTGAACCGGAGATCTTTTTCGCTCCTGAGGGCCGACCCCATATAGGACGCCAGCCAACCGCAGGGCTGCAGTGCAATTTCCAGGATAATGGCGAACGGCGCTAGCGGTGCGCCCTCAGCTCGAAAATACCAGGCAGCCGGAGAGACATCATATTCAGCTTCGATCCAGCCATTTGGTTTTACTACCCAGGGTTCAGGTTCCACCCGTATTATCCTGTCGATGAACATAAAAGGCGGGCCGGGCAGCCGGGCAATGAATCTGTCTCGATCAAAGGGTTTATAGCGCTGACCGAATGCTTTGGATGGACTTCCGACCGCGATTTCAAGGATGTGGCTGCGTTCAAAGACAGCGGGATGCTTTTTTGCTGAATCATGCCGGCCGGTTTTCTGTGTCTTGCGATCCCAAAAGTCCTCGATTTCTGCTCTAGTGATACCGCTCATTTGCATGGACATATTTGTAAACCGCACAATCCGGTCCCCGTCCGCATACATATTTGCATCTGCGATAACATAGGGCTGGGGACCATATCCGAATTCTTTGATCTCGACTTCGTAGACAACCTGGCGGGTTTCCGGTGTTACCGGCCCACGGCACTTCAAGATGCTCGCGACGCCAACGACGGGCTCATAATAAACGCCCGACTTATCTGTAACCCAGCCCATGCGTTGCATTAAAACTCTCAAGGTGTGGGCGCAGCATTCGTACATCAGCGTTCCCGGCATGACCATGTCATCCACGAAATGACAGGTTAAGAACCAGTCATCGGCCTGGATATCTGCTTCTGCCTGAATTTTCCCCAGGCCGTAGCGCCCGCCGTCGGGGTCCAGATCGATGATGCGGTCGATCAATTTCATGCGGCCTCCGGGAAGTCTGAGTGAGTCGGGCAGGGTGATTCCCGCAAAGACCTTGCCGAAACATCCGGCTGCATTGCCGGTGCGAAGCGCCTCGACGGCCGAATCAGCATAGTTTTCCTTGTTCAGGGTTACCAGTGGTTTCCAGTCTGAGGGCTTTTTCCCGGCGACAGGTGCGATGTCATCGCCGGTTAATATGATGCCGCCGGAATTTTTAACTTCTTCCTTGGTAAAGAATCCGGCACAGCCGTCGGTCATGGTGATAAAGGCTGTATTGCCGATAAATCCGTTGAAGCTGAACAGGAATAAGTACGTATCTCCTTGACGGATAAATTTACTGATCTCAATTTCATATCGTATCGTCTCGCCCGGCAGGGGCATTTCACGATGAAATTTAACGGCGGCATCCAGCAGCCGGTATGTTCTTTTTCCTTTCACCGCCAGGTCGATGCCCAGATATGCACACAGAAACAGATCGGCCTGACCGGCTTCGACGGATATACAAACGGGGGCATGTCCGCCGTCCAGATACCATGCTCCCGGCAACACATCATGTTCTGTGACAATGCGTCCGGGACCCAGGGATCCTTTCTGGCCTTCAACCGACAGGATGCGGTCTACCAGCATCAAGGGTTCATCCGGCAACCGTACTCTGGCCGGATAATCGTCAACCTCGGCAAATTCGGATCCCAGTACTTCGGCAACGGAACCTGTGGCAAATTCAAGGCAGTCTTTGCGGGAAAAGGCAGGACTGGGGTCGGAATGCGGAATGGAGAATTCTGAATTCTGAATTCTGGATTCAGAATTCGTCATCGACGCCTTGCTGCGGTTGATGGCGTGTTCCAGGAGTTTGGTCTGCAGGGCAAAGGTCTCGCTGTAACCCTGGGTGAGTTCATCGGAGAATTCCAGGAATTTTTGATGGGTGTCGGCCGTGGTTTTTGATATTTTCTCGGCAGTTTCGATTAAACCCGAAAATCGGGTGCCGATATCCGATCTGCGGTTTGCGGTTTCCGGATGCTGGATATTGGATGCTCGATCCTGGATACTCGATGCTCGATCCTGGATACTCGATCCTGGATTCTTCCGGTCTCCGTCATCTGTTCTCTGTTCTCCATTCTCCGCCCTCTGCCCTCTGTTATCTGTCCTCTGTCTTCTATCCTTTATGCTCGGCGGGGCAGGGGAAAGTGCTTTGCCGCCAATTATAACCTTTACCCGATTTTGCTGATTTCCGGCCGCCGGTTCAATCATCACCGGGGCATAAGCTTTGTGGCCGTAAAGGTTTTCAAGATCAACCGGAACCCGCTCGGCGATTAACGCTGCCAGAACTTTTATGATGGTCGTGTAATCGTCTTCGCTCCGGATACACGCTGAAAGGGCCAGGTGGGGCTTGTCCTGCAGAATGCTGTCGATCATGCGGGTGCAAGATGAATAGGGTCCCATTTCCAGAAATACGCGCACCCCGTCTTGGTAGGCCTGATTCACTGTGGCCGTAAAATCAAAACCGTTTAAGGCCTGGTTAAGGATGGCGTCGGCAGCCTTATTGGCCGTTAGCTTGAAAGACCGACCGAGGGCGCAGCTGTAAAAGCGAAGGCCTTGCGGTTGACGGGTTGGGAAAACGTGCAGCTTCCTGTAGTCATCCATAACCGGTCTCAGGGCGTCACAATGCACTGTAACGACACCATCCAGATAGATGGCCTCGCA
>JBAVYC010001667.1:0-2124 GCA_049698595.1 Desulfobacterales bacterium
GATGTTTGGTGGCAAGGTCGTCTTCGTTTGGTATCATACATCACATGCGCGCTGCAGCCAACGGTTTTTCTTTAACGCAATTGGCAAGACATCCGGGGTCCGGAAGTCCAAGTTTTCGCTGGGTATGGTAGGCGATGGCCGGGCAGCCGCCATGACATAGATCAAATCGATAGCAATTTCCGCATGATTTAATTTCAAGCTGCCGAAAGGAATGAAACACAGCTGAATTTTGCCAAACGGCATCGAATGAATCTTTCGGCAGTTTCCCGGCTAAAAATTCTGCTTCCTGTAAAAACGCACAGGGGTAAACTTCGCCCATAGGGGACAAACAGCAGGTCAACTTACAGGCGCCACACATATTCAGGCCTAAGGATCGCCGCTCCTCGGTTGCAACCGAGAAAAAGGAATCACCCGTGGAAACCGCCAGATTGTCAGCGAGCCATTTTGAAAAGGCCACCAGTTGTTCGCGGTCCACATTAAGCTGTGTCCAGGAATGTTTGCCGCGGCCGGAGGGTCTGAAGCGCGAAATCCGAAGCTTGGCGCCAAACGATGCGGCCAGTTCCTTGAGCTGATCAAGCTCAGTGAAGCTGCGTTGCGTCAAAACGGTGTTTATGCTGACCTCGATATCTCTTTGGCGCAGGTATTCCAGAGCTTTGGTGGCTTTTTGAAAACTGCCGCGGCCTCGTATGGCATCATTGGACGTGGGGGTGGCACCATCTAAACTGACTTGAATATAGACCAGCTTGTTGTCCAGCCGGCGGGCGATGGCTTTATCGATTAAGGTGCCGTTAGTACTAATGCAGGTTACCATCCCTTTTTGATGGGCATAATCCATAAGCTCCAGAAAATCAGGCCGCATAAAAGGTTCTCCTCCGCCAATGTTGAATTGGAAAACCTTCATGGCCGCCAGCGCATCGACGACCTGAAGACATTCTGCGGTGGAAAGTTCCCCTTTCCTTTTAGGGCCGGAATCCGAAAGGCAATGAATGCAGCGCAAGTTGCAGTTGTAGGTCACTTCCCAAGTTACATTCACGGGCGCCGAAAGGCCCATTTCAACATATTGATTGCCCATCAATGAGTCCTTTGTCTTCGAGTTTGGCCAGAATCTGCATAATCCTTTCTCCAACCCTCGCTCTGGTCCATCCCTTGCGGGCGCAGATGGATGCGATCAGTCCGCTGATCCGCTGCCGGCCATTAAAAAAATCAACATCAATGAGATCCTTCGATGGCACAAAATACAATCGCGGCCCCCGGTAATTATAAAAGAGCAACCCGAATTTTTCTTCTCGCACCTGAACGCCGTCTGCCAACTTATACCCCATGTGTGATGGCACACCCACTGGCGCTTTAAGTGAAGAGCAGACCTCCGAAATGGATTTTAAATTTTGGATATCGGATTCTGGATTTTGGAATTGTTGCATTGCATTGCCTGTTCATTTTATAAGATCTCGGACTTTACCAAGGGCAACTGACAGCGCACAGCAAACCACGCCCGTTCATGCGTGCTGTTTGAGGATTTTTTAACCCTGAACGCTGAACCCCTGACCCAGACCTGGATCATATACGGATTCCATTGATCTAAAGGTCGCATCGGTTTGATGGCACTCCTAACGTATTCAAAAGCAGTCGCGCTCTCCGAGGCGTAGGCTACGAGCCGGAGGCCAGGGCAGGCTTGAACCTTTCATCCCAACTCAGTATATCCCACAGACACCATCCACGGCCAATTCTTCAATGACGATTTCCTTAATCTCGTCAAAGGCTTCAGATTTTTTCTCATCCGTATCCGGCTCGTGCTCCCGGATTTCTTTTTCTTTTTCATTCATCGTTACGTTACCTCCTGAATTGAATTCTAAGACGCTAGGCTGCCTGGGCCGTCCAGCCCGAATCCACGGTGATCATGTTACCATGAATGCACCTGGAGTCGTCAGTGGCTAACCAGAGAACCGCTCGTCCGATGTCCTCCGGCGTAACCTCCGGCTCTTGTATTAAGTGCCCGGCAAAAAATTGTTCTTTGGCTTCATCTTCTTCCATGCCGAAAAATTCAGCGATCCCTTTCATCATGTCCGTCCAGACCGTACCCGGGCAAACGACATTGGCTCTGATATTATGATCGGCGACTTCCAT
>JBAVYC010001668.1:0-2559 GCA_049698595.1 Desulfobacterales bacterium
CAAGAAAACGCGCAGCTCGAACAAAAAAAAGAACCCCGACAAAAGTCGGCACCCAAAAAGTCGAAGAAACGTTGATCCCAATGTTTTGGTCCTTGAATTTTGGGATTTGAGATTTATTTGAAATTTGGATCTTGTAATTTGAGATTTATTACCGGGAGTCCCCAATGGCACCTATTTTTATATTTGCTGAACAAGTCAGAAAAATTCTGCAGTCCGGGGAAAAGGAAATCGAGATTCCCCATGGCGCGCGCATATCCGCCGCCGCCCAGGAACTCATCAAAGACAATCAACTCCGGATCAAAACCGTCCCGGACGAAGCGGGGACGAAGGCCGACGAACCTGCAGGCAAATTGAAACCGGCAGAGGCTCAGCCGACCAATCCGGAAGAAATTCAGGATGAGGCTGCCGGTGAAGAAGTCAGGGTAGATCCGCCGGCGAAAGCGGCTGACAAAATTTCTGAAACGGCCCTGGAAGAGATCGTCGAACGGGTCATTGCCCGCTTCAACGAGATCAAAGGCCACAATGCGGAGCAAACGACCGCCAAAGCAAGCACCGCAGCTGCACAAACCTCTGAAGAACAGGCGGACGTCGATGACCTGGTGATATGCCGTTGCGAGGAAATTACCCGGGCTGAGATTAAAGAAGCAATCCGAAACGGCATGCGCACGTTAAACGGCGTCAAACGCATCACCCGGGCCGGGATGGGTCTTTGCCAGGGTCAGACCTGCCAACGTCTGGTAGCCCGGATATTGTCGGAAGAACTCGGCATCAGTGCGGCGGAGGTGGAACCTACTACCGCCAGAGGGCCGGTGCGACCACTTAGATTGGAAGTTTTTGCAAACAGCTGAGATTAAGAAATAAAGTGCACTAATTAAACTATTTAAATTTGATTACTAAAAAATATGAAGCACGAAACTCGAAACCCGAAACAATTTTCTAAATTCAAATGCTTTAATGATTCAAATAAAATCTTAGGTTACTATCCAGAATAATAGAGGAGACTATCCATTTTAGTTTTTATTATTTTGTCATTATGTATTCGGATTTGTTTCGAATTTCGATATTCGAGTTTCGAATTTAGTTTTTGACAACATCATAAAAAGAATAAAATTGGAAGCAACTTCCTGAAACTCTATATGTTTTACTATCAGGAGTAAATATGCCCAAAAAAGCAGATGCAGTCATCATTGGCGGCGGCGTTATGGGATGCGCCATAGCCTATAATCTGGCCAAACAAGGTCTAAAGTCCGTCGTCATTGAAAAATCCGATATCGGCGGCGAGGCCTCGGGCAGCAATGGCGGTGGTGTGCGGCAGTCTGCCCGCAACCTTAAAGAAATGCCCCTGGCCATGGAAAGCATCCAAATCTACGGCCGGCTCCATGAAGAATTGGGCATGAATGTGGAGTACGTGCGGGAAGGAAATCTCAGGCTCTGCACTTCCGATGAAGAGCTTGAAAGCATGCGACAATCCGTTGAAAATCAAAAAACCACCGGATTGGAGCTGGAGATGCTCGATCGCAAACAGGTGCTGGAGATCAACCCTTATGTCGGCGAAAAGGTCATCGGCGCCAGCTATTGCCCAACCGACGGTCATGTCAATCCCTTTCTGGTGACCTATGGCTTTTTTAAAAAAGCCAAGTCCCTCGGCGCACAGTTTCACACCCACGAAGAGGCGCGCGAAATTCGGTTGCAGAAAGGAAAAGTCAGTGCCGTCGTTACGGACAAGAATACCTTTGAGACCGACCTGGTGGTCGATGCCGCCGGCACGACCGGTCGCAAAGTGGCCAATATGGTGGGATTGGATTTTCCCATGCGGCCCCTGTTTTCCGAAGCTCTGATCACCGAACCCTATCCGGCCCTTTTTAAACAGATGGTCGGCCATGCGAAGGGATTGTTCTACGGTCGCCAGACGGTCCACGGCCCCTTTTTCTGGGGCGGATTTGTGGGCACCGAACAATTCATTTATCGTGAGGGAAAACCCCTTTTTCATTATATCGGCCCGGCAACCTCTCAGATGGTGATTGATTTTTTTCCGGTCCTCAAGGACGTCCACGTGATTCGGACCTGGTCCGGTCTCATTGCTCAAATGTCGGATGGACTCCCGGTGTTGGGATTCGCCCAGGAGGTTCCCGGCTTTGTCTTTGCCACCGGCTTTAGCGGTCACGGGTTTGGACTGGCCCCGGTCATTGGTCGTTTGATTTCAGAATTAATCATGGATTGCACGACCTCGATACCAATTTCCGATTTTTGTTACGGCCGTTTCAGCAGAGGATCGGATCAGGAATGTGCCTGTCAGGGCAATGCCGCCTGTACTACCTTTACGGCCATATGTCCCATGAAACGGGAATGGTTGAAGAGCATTTAGTCGCAATGAAAATTGAAGATTGAAGATTGAAGATTTATGGTATCCTGTCAATTTTAAGAATAGAATTAGATGAATGACTCAAATGTTAAAATCGCCTGAAATTTAGGGTATTATTTTTTATAAGATAGAAATCCCTAAATTTAGCTCATTTTAGACATTTTGAATTTTAGCGCATTTTACTGGAAGATTAGCAC
>JBAVYC010001669.1:0-4476 GCA_049698595.1 Desulfobacterales bacterium
CATCCTCCTAATTTCCTGCAACTTTTTATCCAACCGTTTTGCGGATATCGGGCTGGCGGTCTTAAGCTCCTGCGCGAAAACGGACACTTTATATTCTTCTACCATCCAGAAATAGGCTTCTATAGCCTGTCGTTTTTCATCGGTTGCCGATGGGGAAAGCGTCTTTAACAATTGATTCAACCCATCGGTGAATTTTATAATCTCATTGGACTTGGCTCGATCCTTTTCAAAATCGACGACTGCACGCCGGGCCCGAATGGCGGCAGCCTGAATGTATCTTGGGAGATGTTCCAGACGCCGGACATCGTAAATGGTGAGAAATGTCTGCGGAACCAGGCGCTCAAGTTCCCGAGTTAGCTCCTCAAAAAATAATATTGCCATGCGGTTAGCGCGATTGGCCTGTTGAAGGTCATAAACCCGGCTGCGCGCGTCATGGTAAGCGGTTAGAACCGGAATGGTGGTATCGCGTAACTCCCGCCCGGCCGGGAAAATTTTTGCGGCAACAGATTCGGCGTGGGCATAAAATGCCTTTTCAGATCTAATATTTTTAGCGAATAATGCCTCAATGAGACAATCGTACATTTGTTGCACCAGCTTTTTAGGGCCGCCGAAATACTCCGCCGTATGCCTTGAATCCGCAGGCAAAATCAACTGCCGTTTTAAAATTTTTAAATTCTTTGCAAAGTGAATCGCATATAGCGTGGCCACCCCCGCCCGATGAGCCGCAATGGCTTTAACCTGCCGGCGAAAAAGACTGAGATTGACACTTTTATGGGTTGCGGAATCTGTTTCCAGCGCGGGATAGGCAACCCATTTGGTTTTCTTATGACCGGCGTCACTGACAAATTCGGGTAAATCACCAAAATCCCAGCGTGTAATTCCTTTTTTCTCCCATTTCCTGCAGGCTGCCTCGAATTCATCGGATTTCACCCGGTTGCCTGTATCATGGCGCAATAAGGCAGCATCTCTACCGGCACGAAGTTCTTTGCCGTCCGGTGCCGTGACGGATATTCGCATCTTCAGGTAATCCGGCAGTAATTCGGTCGACCAGGCCGCAGCCGGTATGTCGACCCCGAAACGCCGGTAGATAAAATCCCCCAGAACGGACACCAGCGAAGTTTGGCTCTTGGGCATTTCACGGACAATGATATCGACGGTATTTTTTACCGGAACAAGTTTTTTGCGATAGGCTTTGGGCAGTCCTTTGATCAAAACCTCAATTTTTTCAGGATAGAGTCCGGGTACCAGCCAATCAATGGTTTCCGGTGAAACGGATGGGGCGAGAACTGACGGCACTTTTACGGTAACACCGTCATCGTCCTTTCCGGGATCAAAGCAGTAAGAACACTCAAACGCATGTCGGTTGATGTCAAGCCGGGTCGGATATTGGACCAGTTCGGCCGTGTCCGGCGGGTATTGAAGCAGCGCTCCTTTTTCCATTCGCAAAAATCGGTCGTTGCCTTTTCGTTTCAGATACTTTGCCAGGCTACGGATATCGCAGATTCCCGGAAGCTTATGCTGATAAAATTCAAACATTTTGTGTTCATCCACCAGAAGATCCCGGCGTCGCAAGCGGTTTTCTATATCTTCGATTTCATCAATCAGCTGCCGGTTATATTTCATAAAAGCAAATGGTTTTTTAACATCACCTTTTACCAGTGCACTTTGAATAAAGATGCTCGCTGCTTCGGCCGGATTCACCTTCCCGTAGGATACTTTTCTAGCGGGCACAATGATCAGCCCGAAAAGGGAAACCTGTTCTGTGGCCATCACTTCTCCCCTGTTCTTCTCCCAGTGGGGGTCCAGGTAGGTCCGCCGGCACAGGTCGCCGCCAAGATCTTCCAGCCAATCACAGTCGATGTTGGCAACGGTCCGCGCAAAAAGCCTGGATGTCTCCATCATTTCCTCGGCCACAATCCAGTTTTTGGCCTTGTTAAAAAGCCCTGACCCGGGGAAGATCATCACTTCCCGGCCCTTGGTGGCGCGATAGATGTTGTTATCCTTTTTCTGAGCAATATTTGAAAGAAATCCGCTCAAAACGGACTTAT
Source organism: Desulfobacterales bacterium (assembly GCA_049698595.1). GTDB lineage: Bacteria > Desulfobacterota > Desulfobacteria > Desulfobacterales > JAFDCJ01 > JAFDCJ01. The sequence goes on from JBAVYC010001669.1 coordinate 2,049, forward strand.
GAATATTTTCGTAGATGGAATCCGGAAGTTTCAAAGCGGAATTTAATTCATCTCCGAATCCCTTTTCCCACTTCTCCACCCCTCTTTCCCCACTCCCACCGGGGCCCAGGCCCATAAGGGCCGGAGGCCGCCTTCCCGCTGGGGCGTAGGCGCAAGCCCCTATGGGCCGGAGGCCGCCTTCTGCATTCCCCATCCCGTGTTCATTCAATATATCCGAAATTTGATGGTGAATATCCCGCCATTCCCGCATGCGCATAAATGACAGAAAATGCTCCCGGCAAAATCGTTTCATCTGGTTGTTGCTTTTGACCTTTTGCCGATGGCTGTGATAGCGATGCCAGATATTCAGCAGGGTCACAAAATCCGATTGGGCATCATGAAAAGCGGCATGTTCCCGATCGGCTTCGCGGGCCTTTTCCACGGGACGCTCGCGGGGATCCTGGATGCTGAGAGCAGCGGCGATAATCGTCATTTCACCAATGCATCCTTCTTTTCCGGCTTCAATCAGCATGCGCGACAACCTGGGATCCAGTGGAATCCTGGCCATCAAACGGCCCTTTTCCGTCAACACCATGCGATCCTGCGATTTTCCTTCCGAAGCCACACTTAGCTCCTGACTTTCCGCATTCCGCATTCCACCTTCCGCATTCAATACTCTGCTTTCTGTCTTCTGACCCCTGACCTCTGTTTTCTGTCCCCTGCCTTCCGCCCTCTGATCGATGGCTGCCCTTCCCCTTGAGCCTTGAGACTTGAACCTATATTTTATCGCGCCCAGCTCAAAAAGAAGGTCAAACCCATCCTTGATGCTTTTTAAATCCGGCCGGTCAACAAAGGGAAATTTCGAAACATCACCGAGTTTCAGTGAAATCATCCGCAAAATGACTTCTGCCAGATTGGCCCGTAAAATTTCAGGGGGTGTAAACTGGGGACGGGTTTCATAATCGTCTTCAGGATAAAGCCGGATGCAAACCCCGTTTTGGACACGGCCGCAGCGTCCTTTGCGCTGATCGCAACTGCTTCTGGAAACCGGTAACACCGGCAGTGAAGTTGTCCGGGTCCTGGGAGAATAGCGGGAAATTCGCGCCAGACCCGAATCAATCACATATTTGATACCCGGTATAGTAATCGATGTCTCCGCCACATTGGTGGCGACAATAATCTTGCGTTCAGGCCGACGGGCAAATACCCTTGACTGCTCGGCGGCGGTCAGCCGGGCAAATAACGGCATGACACGGGGCCCCTGGGGATTTTCAGCTTCAATCAATTCGCAGGTTTCGCGGATATCCTGCTCGGTGGGCATAAACACCAGGATGTCCCCGGTGCGGCTTTGATGCAAAACCCTTTTGATGGCCTGCACTGCCATCTCCACATGGGTCAGCTCATTTTCTTGAGCCGGATCGGTCTCCGGCACCGGATATTGAATATCCACCGGATACATGCGGCCGGAAACCTCTATGACCGGCGCATCGTCAAAGGCTCTGGAAAATTTATCGGTGTCGATGGTCGCTGAGGTAATGATCAGTTTCAGATCGTCTCTTTCCCTGATCAGAGTTCGCAGAATTCCCAGAATAAAGTCGATGTTCAAGCTGCGTTCATGGGCCTCATCGACAATGATCGTATCATAGGCGCTCAGATAACGATCACTCTGGGTTTCAGCCAGCAGGATGCCGTCGGTCATCATTTTTATATAGGCATCCCTGGCGGTGCGGTCTTTGAAACGAATTTTATAACCAACGGCATTGCCGAGCTCCTGCCCCAGTTCTTCGGCGATGCGACGGGCAACTGTGGTGGCGGCGATTCTCCGCGGCTGGGTGCATCCGATCAGGCCGTCGATCCCTCTGCCAGCTGCCAGGCAAAATTTCGGCAGTTGGGTGGTCTTGCCGGAACCGGTCTCACCGGACACCACGATGACCCGATGCCCGGCTATGGCCTGGATGATTTCGTCTTTTTTGGCAAAAATCGGCAATTCTTCATTGAAGCGCAGCCTGGGAAGATTTTCCCTGCGTCGATTTCTTTTTTGTAAAGAAGCCTGCAGACGCTTCTCCAACCGGCTTATTCTTGTCAACAGCTTTTGATCCGGTTTGAACTTGCCTGATTTTCGCGCCAGGTATCTGATCTCACGCCGGGCAGCCAACCGGTCGCCGGCCAGCACCTGTGGCAAAAAGGATTCAATTTTTTTTATTATCTTTGTGATTCCAGCCAATCTTTCAACCTATTGGTGTTTAGCGAACTTTTTATTTGTGATGCGATGATATTTAATTGAAAATAATTTTGCTTTGGCTTATTAAATATCGATCAATAGGCTAAAAATCAAGGCAAGCGTTAATTTGTGTCTTGGGACTGGAACAACATGCTGAACTTGTATTGATTGAACAACTACAGATATCGTTGATTGGTTGATTAGTTGATTGGTTAAGTGGTTGTAAAT
>JBAVYC010001670.1:0-5018 GCA_049698595.1 Desulfobacterales bacterium
CATGTTTCAACAATCGTAGCATTATGAAATTATGACTATAATTTACCTAATCAACCATTCAACCAGTAAACTATTCAACCAGGTCTGTAGTCATTACGCCAGTACTCCAATACTCCGAAATTATCAGATCATAAGTCCTTGAGCCCTTTGTAATCAACGGCTCCAGCATAATCCAACAGATCTTTATCGTCCACTGAGTTGCCCTTGATGGAAACGATATATTTCTTATCAACCAGCACATTAACTTCCCCACTCCTACTGTCGGGATTATATTTCACAATGGCTTTGTTTCGCTTAATTTTCTGGAGCTTCCCTCCTTGAGCACCGACATAGGCCGGGTTGAACATGGCCATCATTCCCTGCATCATGGGAGATTCGGCCATAATGTTGATGGTAATGCGTTTTCTTCCCTGGTCTCCCGTGCCGGGCTTGAAATATTCTTTTTGTACGCCCGCCATTCCCCCTAGCATCCCCATACTCTGAGTTTGCGCTGTTTTGGACTCCCACCCCGGCAATGCCTCCGGCAACAACTTCATGATACTTTCACTTCTAAGTTGTTGGATGAGCTGTTTGGCATAATCCAGGCTTTCAGCCGCTTCAACATATTCCTTTTCTTTGTAGGCCTCGATGGCTTCGTTCATGGCATCCAGAATCTCGTCCGCGTAAACGGCAGTCGATCCCAGGGAAACAACGATCAAAAAAATCGAAAAAATTAGTAATTTTTTCAAAATGTTATCCTCCTTTAACCAAACCCGGACAAGCCGGAATTTAAGATTGACGATTGAATATTGAAGATTTGTTGTATCATAAGGTTACAACCGATGCATACGTCTCGAGTAACACATGAGGCCGAATAGTTCAACCTAAGTTGAGAGGGTTTTTACAAATAGATCTGCCGGGGGCTGTGGAAGGTTTCCAGAACGTTGAACCCTGAACCCGTGAACGGTTACCCAAACTTAAACCGGATTGATCAGCTGATACAGCCAACTGCTGTGTAAACCGATGGCCTCTTCCGGACACATCTCATGGCAACAGTAACAACGGATACATTTGTCGTCTTCGATGGAAGCCCGTTCATCGACAAAACTGATTGCTTCCATGGGGCAGCCTTCAATACAGGTACCGCAAGCGATGCATCTGTGCCAGATCACCCGGGGCCGTACGGTATACGCATCTTTGAACAGCGGTTCGAGAAGCCGCTGATACCACGGCATCCGATCCAATCCAAATCTGCCCGCGGATACCCGGGTCCGCTTAAAATCCGGCACCCTGACATCGGCCAGATCCACCCCGATGACCTCGATGTCTTCCAAGCGATTGGGTTTAAGAGCCCTTCGTTCGGCCTCCATGATCACGGGATTTTCCGTCCGCTTCAGACCCATTATTTCGGTTGCCGCCACATCCAACGCCAGAGGGTTTTCGGAACCGATGAGTAAACCGACCGACCGCGGATCACCGGTCCCCGGACCATCACCTTCCATGGCCACAACGGCGTCCATGATCGTCAGACGGGGAGAAACACATTGAGCCAGATCCAGCAGCATGCCGGCAAATCTTTGCACATCATGCAGTTTTGCATGGTATCCGGTCTTGGACAACCCGGGAATGACACCGAAAATATTTTTGACCGCACCGGTCATAACGGTAAACAGGTGGGTCTTCATTTTACACAAGTTAAAAACCGCATCCGCTTCATAAACCGGTGTGATGATGTCAAAGTGTTTGGTGAGAATCCCATCGGCATAGGACACGGGCCTGGAGGTTGTATCCCAATTGACCGCAATACCGGCTTGATTCGCAGCCTGATGCATACGGCTGGTGTGATAAATCTTGTCCAGGATTTTGCGGGTGTAACGGTAGCCCCCACCGGGCGAGTCGGCAATGACGGAAACCGCACCGGTTTCTTTGGCCAGTCGACCGACAGCTGCCACCACTGACGGGTGGGTGCAAACCGCCTCTTCGGGTCTGGCTTCACGCAGCAAGTTAACCTTAAGGACTATTTTTTCGCCCTGTTTGGCAAAACGTTCCATACCGCCCATTAAATCTATCAAAGCGGCAAGCTTATCCTCGACGTCATCGTAGTCTTTGCATTTGACAATATATACCTTCTGATCCATGGCAATTCACCTTTGCAGTCTGCAGGTTTGAAACCTGGAATCAATTATATAATTAACCAGTGTGCTTGCTGCCCCGCAGGGGCCGCTTTATCCGGGCGTATTCTCGGAAAAAGCCTAGTGCCTTTGTGGCTATTCTTTTCGGTTTATCCGGGTCCGGATATGGTGCTTCGATGAGATGAAAGTTTCCTAGGTTGAGCGATTGTCGAGATTGCCGCAGGTACAAGGAAGATGTTTTTTCGCTATAGATACCTATGCGGGAGGACATCTGACGCCGCAGATGCGGTAATATCGGCAAGCCCGAAGGGTTTCAAATTTTAAAGTTTAAATCGATAGAATTCGTCGTAAATAAGAAATCATCTCTTTTAAAAATTTGAAACGCTCAATTTAGATATTTCATACTTCAGTAATATACAACCTGTTGCTCTGTCAAGGAAATTGAATTGTCAAAATAAACCTTGCACCCGGGTAAACAAGTCCCTATTATCCCCATCACGGCCGTGAAGAGTTCTCTCCCAGAGACCTAATTTTGTGGTATTATACCGCAGAAAATTATACAGGATGCAAACTCGTATGAAAATTACCAAAGCCATTTATTGGACTGAGAAGCTGGCCTTAACCCAACCTTACACCATCGCCTATGAGCGCATCGAATCGGTGCAAAACCTTTTTGTCCGCCTGCAGGCGGAAGACGGGTCTGTCGGGTTGGGCGTCGCATCGCCGGCCGAGGAGGTCACCGGCGAAGGGGAGCGGCTGTGCCGACAGGCGCTCGCCGACACGCTTGAAGGCTTGCTGCCGGGAACCGATTTTCGGCATTTAAAAACTCGTCTGCGGGAGGTAGAGAGGGCCATACCGCATGCGCCGGCCGCCCGGGCGGCCATAGACATGGCCCTGCATGATTTATGGGCAACACATCTTGGCCTGCCCCTGGTCGATTTACTGGGTCGGGTGCACCGGTCACTACCGACGTCCATTACCATCGGAATTGATTCCGTCGAAAAATCAATTGAAGAAGCCATAGAGTATACGGGTCGCGGGTTCCGGATACTCAAAGTCAAAATCGGGCGATCTGTGGCGGAAGATGTGGAACGTCTGCACCGCATCCGGCAGAAAATAGGCCGGCAAATCAACATCCGGGTGGATGCCAACCAGGGTTACTCGAAGGATCAATTCGAAAATTTTCTCAAACAAACGGATTTACTGGACCTGGAATTTGTCGAACAGCCGTTGGACGCCCGCGATCTTGAAGGCATGCGTCGTCTGCCCGAAACGGTTAGAGCAAAGGTTGCCGCCGATGAGAGCCTGCTGGATGCGCGGGATGCCCTCACCTGTCTGGAACCTCCCCGGCCCTTCGGCATTTATAACATCAAACTTATGAAGTGCGGTGGTATCGAACCGGCCATGCAGATTGCCGGGATCGCACATCTTGCAGGGATCGATCTGATGTGGGGCTGTATGGATGAAAGTGTTGTCGGTATTGCCGCTGCGCTGCATGCTGCCCTGGCCTCCCCGGCCACCCGTTATCTGGACCTCGACGGTCACCTGGACCTTGCCCGGGACCCGATAAAAGGCGGTTTTGTGCTGAAAAACGGTGAACTCAGTTTAACCGCTAACCCGGGGTTAGGGGTTAAACTATTGGCAGATAATTAAACGTCTCGGAGATTTGAATTGTTGAAAGACACAGCACTGATTCTGACAAACGGGCGGCTTGATACCGCCGATGCCAAGACTGCTCACGGCCTTATACGAGGGACCGATCGCTTCAGCATTGTCGCTGTCATCGACCCGGTAGAATGCGGAAAAGACGCAGGTGAAATCGTTGACGGCCGCTTCAGAAACATACCGGTTTTTGAATCCATGCGCACCTTCCTGGATCATTCTCAACAAAAACCGGATTACGGTATCATCGGGGTGGCGCTGAGCGGTGGCAGGTTACCTGAGGCTTGGAACAATATTCTGCTGGATGTACTGGAAAACCGAATAAACTTAATCAGCACCATGCACCAGTTATTGAGCGAAAAGCCCGTGTTGCGCGATGCCGCCCGCAAAAATGGCGTTGAGATTATTGATCTTCGCAAACCCAAACCCACTGATCAGCTTCATTTCTGGAGTGGTCAGATCTATAACGTCCGCGCACCTATAATCGCTGTCCTGGGCATGGATTGCGCTATCGGGAAAAGAACAACCGCCCGTTTCATTACGGAAATGTGCCGTCAGGATAGCATCCGCACCGAAATGATTTATACCGGCCAGACCGGTTGGCTGCAGGGATACAAACATGGGTTTATTTTTGATGCCACACTCAATGATTTTGTCAGCGGCGAGCTTGAACATGCGGTGCTGGAATGTGATCGCCAATCCTCTCCGCAGCTGATTTTGATCGAAGGACAATCCGGCTTGAGAAATCCATCCGGACCGTGTGGCGCCGAGATTATTGTTTCAGCGAATGTAAAAGGCGTCATTTTACAACACGCGCCCTTCAGGAAATATTTCGAAGATCTTGAGCATCTGCACTGCCTGCTGCCCGATGTCAAAGACGAGATCGAACTGATACGGATGTACGGCGCACAAACCCTGGCCGTAACACTGAATGGCGAAGGCGGCAGCCGCGAGGAGCTGGACGCTTACCGCAAAGAACTTGCCCAACGGCTCCAGCTGCCCGTCGTATGCCCCCTGCATGAAGGGACGGCCGGCCTGCTGCCGTTCATACGCCGATTTATAGCGCAGCAACATCAATAAGAAGACATCTTCAAAATCACCGGGCGATCGGTACCCCAAGGGTGGCGGCAATTGAATATCCCTATGGGCGACCGAAAGGGCAGGTCAATGATATTGAGGGACGCGCATCGTACTGCGGGAGGCACTTTCTTTTATGGAAAAAGCGGATAATCCCGGAGCGGTCTA
>JBAVYC010001671.1:0-6255 GCA_049698595.1 Desulfobacterales bacterium
CCCGGTAGTCGTCCTCAAGGGCCATAGTTACACCATCAGTGATGGTTTGCTCATCATCAACAATGTAGATTGAATATGAAATCATGACTCGCTTCGCTCCTTGGTATCGGGTATTTGGTATTGGGTATTTGGTATTTGGTACTCGGTACTGGTATTGGGGACTCGGTACTGGGTATTGGGGACTCGGCACTGAATAAATTTCATAGTGATACTCCAATTGAGCCAACTTTTTGTTTCTTCTAACGAACCTCTTGCATAATAACAGTATTTTAACCGATCATTAAAATGATAACGACCATGCCCTTCAGCTAAATTGGCTGAAATGGAATCAGTCGAACGAACGAGCTGTTTTCCTATTGTGTCTTTTGCGAAGTAATCCCACTTGATACAGATTTCCCATACTCTATCTGATAATTCTTCCGCCATTTGGTATATGTCCAGATCCTCAACTCTTAAAACCATACTCTTACTCCTCTGCTTTAGTATGATCATTTAAATCCCCTGCCCGCTTGCGGCGGGGATCTTCATTTGGAATATGGGAAAATATTTCATGTTCAGTAACCAACATCAAATCCCCAATACCCAATACCTATTACCCAACCCCCAATACCCAATCCCCATTACCTAATACCCAATACCTAATACCCAATACCTATCGTCTCATCGGTATTTCAATCCGAAATTCAGCACCACCCAAATCACTGTCTGAGACAGCGATAGTTCCCCCATGATCCGTAACGATTCTATGGCTGATGCTGAGGCCGATGCCGGTGCCATCCGACTTGGTGGTAAAGTAGGGGTCGAATATTTTATTTTTAATTTCAGCAGCTATTCCCGGGCCTGAATCTGAGACCGTAAGGATAATACCATCGCCCTTTACTGATGAGGTGACAACGATTTTCTTGCCCGCCGTCATTGTTTTCATGGCACCCGCAGCATTATTCAGTAAATTTAAGACCATCTCTTCGATCAGGTTTGGGTCGGCTTTGCAGGGTGGTAATTTCTCACACAAGTCTTTTTCAAGCGAAATTCCGCTTTTTCGCATGGTCACGGCGCTGAGGTTTAAGGCTTCCATAATCGGTCCATTCAGGTCAATTAACATCAACTTGGGTTCTCCGGGTTTGGCAAAATCCATAACCCTGCGTATAACGGATTCAATTTTGCGGGAAGCCGATTGGACCTGTCCCAGGATTTGCTTCACTTTATCCTCGCTGCCGGTCCTGTGATGAAGCTTTTTAAGTGTGTTTAAGTAAATGTTAATCCCCGACAAGGGGTTTCGTATTTCATGTGCCATACCGGCTGCCACGCGACCCAGCGACGCCATTTTATCCTGAATGGTTAAAAGATGCTCCAGTTCCTTGGCTTTGGTCATATCAATCATATTGACCAATAGGGCTTCTTTGCCTCTATATTCTGTCAATAAGGCCCGACAGTAGACCCATTTCCAATCCTTGCTGCCGTTTCTCGAACCTTCGAGATAAAATCGGAAATCGGTCTCGAGGGTTTGAATTTTTCCTTGATCTATCCTTTGACCTAAGCGTTTGACCGTGTCAACATCATCCGGATGGATTTTTTCAAAATCGACCAGTAAATAGGATCGTGGTAATGTACCCAGAAGTCTCTCCATTTCCTGGTTTTGATAGACCACTTGATGGTCCTGGACAATGGATATCCCGGTCAGGGAATTTTCAACCAAATCGCGAAACCTTTTCTCACTCTCTTCCAGTGCTTTGCGTGCCAGCTTTTGCTCGGTAACATCCTGGTAAATTGAAACGATTTCGCCGGAAGACAGCTTATAGACATAGCTTTCCCGCCAGCTGGGCGGAATTCGATGGTCTTGGTAAACACCGCCGGAAAAATACTCCGGCTGACCGGTTTTCCATACGCGTTGAATGACATCAAATATTCCAAGATCTTTAACACCGGGCAGAACATCGGCAACCCGTCGGCCGATGACTTTTTCTCGATCGATATGATCAATTTTCTCGCCCATGCGGTTAAAATCTTTGAATTCAAAATCTTCGCCACCGGCAACAGCTTCATAAACGGCCACACCACTGTGCATATTTTCCATAAGTTCGCGAAATTTCTCTTCGCTTTTCAGCAATGCTTCCTGGGCCCAACGACGCTCAATAATTCTTCCCACGCGCTCAGCGATGACATTAAGTAAAATCCTCTCTTCTTTTAAAAATGGACTGTCATCATTTCCCGGCCGTTGGTCAAGAAAACCAACCACCAATTTGCCGCTTGGCACGTTATGCACAATGATATCGCTGACTAGTTGCCAGTTCGTTTCTCTAAAATTTTTGGTTTTGTACGCTCCCTCATTTAAGTTAATTTTTGCGCAGGTCATATCCGGGTGGCGCCACGCAGGCGGAATAAGGTCGACGATTCCATGGAGTGTTTCCTCAAGGGAAAGTTTTCTTATCTCAACCAAACGCGAAATCCCAAAAAGACAATTTAATTCCTTGACACGCTCATCAAGCTCACCCATACTCTTTTTCAGTTCTTGTTCGGCCTTTCTGCGCTTATTTATCTCGTAATTTAGATCATCGCGTGAAGCTGTGACGCGTTTCAATTTGTGCGCCATGTCATTGAATGATCTTCCAAGCTGACCGATCTCATCCTTTGTATTAGCGTCTAATTGATGATCTAAATTGCCTCTGCCGATTTCTTCGGTACCTTTTTGCAGCATCTGAATCGGTTCGCAAATTGATTTTGCCACGACAAGAGCTAAAAATATGCTTAAGATGATAACGGCAATGATGAGGATGAGTACGAAATTCCTAAGTGTTGTCGCTGGTTCCAATGCTTCGGAGACATCGATTTTGGCAACCATGGCCCAATTGACCATGGGTATATTTCGCCAGGCGGCAATCACTTCCCGACCTCGATAATCTAACGAAAACCCACACCCGATATCACCTTCGAGGGCCTTATGGAAAGGGATGGTCTGGCTTTCTCCCGGATATGCCTTTCTCACTAGCGCTGCACGTGGATCATGTCGCAGGGGGTTCAAAAATAATACTGCATCTTTCTCTTGCCTTGCAATAATGGTCTCCCCGGTTTTTCCCATTCCGGTTAAATTTTGGATGCGCTTAAAAATTGACATCATGTCAATCTCGAATACAATCACCCCCAAATAAATTTCTTCAATATTGGATACTGGGGCTGTAATCAATACGGAGTATTGATCGGCCCGGGTCTTATTTAAAAAAATGTCTGACACATAAACTTCTTTTTCACCTTCTTCAAAAGCTTTTTCCCAAAGTCCAGGCAAAGAGTTTTTGATCGTACCTGAAGCTGTGGATCTATTCAGTTCATAGACGATATTCCCATGGGGATTCGCAAGCATAACATTGATATAATTGTAAACCGGTTGGTACATTTTAAGTGTCCGGTCCAATTCGTCCACAAGGGTTGCATGCAATGGGCTGGAAACATCACCGGAAAATCCCGCCAGAATAGAAGCATACTTTTTGATGTTCGGCCTTAGCTGGGCGATTCTCACATGATTTTTTTGATCGACGATAAAATCTTCGATCACTTTCGCCTTAAATTCTGTAATGCTTTTCAACGCCCCCATTTGCAAACGCTCCAGCGCTGTCTTGGCATTGTAATACCCCAGCGTCCCGACAAAAGCCATTGGCAAAATGGCAACTGCCATGATTATTAGGATCAGCTTTTTTCTCAAGTTCATGACAATTTACCTCATGCATTATTCGATTACCGAAAACAAGGTGAGTTGTACCATATCAGCCGGTTTGACGGATTACCATAATTGAATATCATGGGTTGCCGGGAGACAAATACCCCTCGGGTGTGATATTTATGCCGGCTAGGGCCGGGATGCTATGCATGTTCTTTAACAAAATTCGAAATTTTGCGAAATACAATTTGAAATTTTGCGAAATTTAAGATCAAAATCGATCCGACAGAAAATATAGAGTCGAGATAATCAATTGATATAAATTCATTTTTATTAAAATCTGCCCTCTGGCATGCTCCATGCTTTGTTTCATTAATGAAAAAAATCGTACCATCTTCACTTTGGCATCATCCCCTGAAAAAAATCGGAGGGCCTCAATGCCAAGGCATTAAGGATATATAAAAGCAAATAAAGTTCCAACCAGCATATTTGAATGTAAAGAGGGAAAAATGTCTGAAGACGCCATCAATCTGGAAGGCACAAGTAATAGCCGATTTATAAATAAAGTTATAGAAATTCTCCCCGACGGAGGAAATTTGAATCTGTGTCTAACCTGCGGAGCTTGCTCATCCGGATGTCCGGCAACCGGATTGGAAAATATGGATCCCCGACGTTTTTTGCGCATGGCTGCGCTGGGTTTAGATGATGAGATTCTGAAATCCGACTGGGTGTGGATGTGCACCATGTGCCGCCGTTGTAACTACGTCTGTCCCATGAATATCGATATCCCCGAGCTGGTTTACCATGCCAGAGCCAGTTGGCCCAGGGAGAAACGACCGAAAGGAATTCTGGGGTCATGCGACATGGCGCTCAGAAATGACAGCTGCAGTGCCATGGGCACATCCCCGGATGATTTCATCTTCGTGGTTGAAGATGTGCTTGAGGAATGCCGGGAAGTACAGCCTGAATTTGCCGGTATGCAGGCACCGATCGACAAAAAAGGCGCCGATTTCTTCCTAAATCAAAATTCCCGGGAGCCGGTCACCGAACCCGATGAGATGGTTCCTTTGTGGAAGATCCTACACATCGTTGGGGCTGACTGGACCTATGGCAGCAAAGGTTGGGGAGGAGAGAATTACTGTATGTTTTTGGCCGACAATGAGGCTTGGGAACATATCATCTGCACTACCGCCAATCAGGCGGATGATCTTGGGTGTAAGGTTTTTCTCAACACCGAATGAGGGCACGTCACCTTCTCAGTCCTGGCAGGACTGAAAAAATTCAATATTAACCACAAATTTGAGGTTAAAAACATTTATGAATACTACGCCCAATGGATCCGGGAGGGAAAGTTGAATGTTAATTCCAACTGGAACAAAGATTTGAAAATCAAATTCACGGTACAAGATCCCTGCCAGATTGTACGTAAAAGCTACGGAGATCCCATCGCAGAGGATCTGCGTTTTGTGGTAAAGACAGTGGTGGGGGAAGAGAATTTTATCGACATGCAACCTAACCGCTCCAACAACTATTGTTGCGGCGGCGGCGGTGGTTTTCTGCAATCGGGATACAAAGAGGAGCGTCTGAAATTCGGCCGGTTGAAAGATATTCAGATTCAGGCCACCGGAGCGGACTATTGTATTGCCGGCTGCCACAATTGTCACGCCCAAATTCATGAACTCAGTGAGCATTTCGGCGGTGGCTATGGCGTGCTCCATTTGTGGACCATTATCTGCCTGGCCTTGGGCATTCTGGGTGCAAATGAACGGGAATATTTGCTGCCGCAACATAAGGAATTGGCGCTTTATGGTGATCAGGAATTCATTAAGCCATAATTGAATTTATCCTGGCATGATGCTGTCGGAATCTGAAGGTTTCAGGTGTCGGGTGTCAATCCAGCTGCTGGCCACCGAAGCGGGCAGTTTGATCGAAAAAGAAACTGTTTCATATGAGGTATCAAAATGGAGGAGCTAAAAACCTTCCCGGGGCGAATATCAAAATGAAAACATACCTTGATTGTATACCTTGCTTTTTCAGGCAGGCATTGGCGGCAGCCAGAATGTCCTCTGCGGATGAAACGATTCAGCGGCGTGTCTTGAATTCAGTGGCACTCATGATTCCGGATCTGGCGTTGAATGCCACCCCTCCTGAAATCGCCCAACAGGTGTACCGGATTGTATCCGAAATTACCGGCAACAACGATCCGTATCTAGAAGCAAAAAATTGTGCAAATAAGTCGGCTTTGTCTCTTTATACCTATATGAAAGACATTGTGGCCGATTCAAACGAAACTTTAGAAACAGCCTGCAAGTTGGCTATTGCCGGCAACGCCATCGATTTAGGCGCCCAAGCTGAATATGGCAGCATTCGTTCTATAATTGAGCATAGTGTTGAATCTCAACTTGATCAGGAACAATACCGTAAATTTGAAGTGTGTGTCAGCCAGGCTTCTTTAATTTTATATGTTGCAGACAATGCGGGAGAGATTGTCTTCGATCGTATACTCATCGAGCAGCTTCTTAAGGTTAAGAAATTGAAGATCGTATTTGTGGTCAGAGAAAAACCAATCATAAACGATGCCACAGTGGATGATGCGGTTCAAGTTG
>JBAVYC010001672.1:0-14805 GCA_049698595.1 Desulfobacterales bacterium
GAACTGTGTGCCTGATATTGAACGCAAAAAATATCGGCGAGAAAAACGATGACAGAAGACTACCGCAATAAAGTGATTATCGTTACCGGTGCATCGGCCGGCATTGGAAAAGAGCTGAGCCTGGAACTTCTTCGCAAAGGAAGCCGGGTGGTTGCCTGCGCCCGACAGCTGGAGAATCTTGCCTCACTGGAAGACGCCCGGGGGAGCAATGCAGGTGAGCTTTTGACGCTCACTTGTGATGTGTCTCAAGCACAGGATGTTCAACAGCTTGTGGACAGGGCCTTGGAGCACTTTGGTAAAATTGACTGCCTCGTTAACAATGCCGGCATCTACCCCTGTACCCCTTTCCTGGAGGTATCCGAACAGGAATGGGACCAGGTCCAAGGCACGAATTTGAAAGGACCGTTTCTGTGCAGCCAGGCGGTGGCCGCAGCCATGATCTCCCAGGGGGGCAGGGGAAGTATTGTCAATGTGAGCTCAACATCCAGTTCGCTGGCCCGGCCCGGGGTTGCCCATTATGCATCCTCCAAGGCCGGTTTGAATATGTTGACCAAAGCCCTGGCACTGGAGCTGGCCCCGAACGGTATCAGGGTCAATGCCGTCCTGCCGGGATTGATTTTAACCGAGCGCGTTCAGAGTCAATTGAACGATCCGACGGCCCTGGTGGAGCACCGGGCAAAACTATCCAGAATACCTTTAAAGCAGGAGGGCAACCCTCAGGACATTGTGCATGCGGTGTTGTACCTCTTGTCTGATGGGGCCCGCTATACCACGGGATCCCTTTTGATAGTGGACGGGGGATATTCACTCGGTATTCCCGCCTATGACACCACCCAATGAATCGAATTGCAAACACAATCAAACAGAAAGGAGCTAGAAAATGGGAAAGTTCAGAGAGAGTAGGACGGCCCACAACCTGCTGTGTTCCTTTGCCGGGGAATCCCAGGCAAGAAACCGTTACACCTATTTTGCGAGGCGCGCAGAAGAAGATGGATACGTTCAAATTGCAGATATATTTGAAGAAACAGCCAATCAGGAATGCGAACACGCCTTGCGGTTTTTCAAGTTTTTCAATGGCGGCGAGCTGGAAATTAGTGCCAGTTTCCCGGCCGGCGTGATCGGCCGCACCTATGACAATCTGCTGGCCGCGGCTGCCGGCGAAAAATTTGAACATTCAGAGCTTTATCCCGGTTTTGCCGAGATTGCCTTGGAAGAAGGCTTCGGTCGGGCTGCCGAAACATGGGAGGCCATCTGTGTTTCCGAAAAACAACACGAGAAGCGCTACCGGGAGTTGGCGGCCAACATCGAGCTTGACAGAGTTTTCAAGCGGGACCGGGAGGTCGTCTGGAAATGCCGCAACTGCGGTTATCTGCACACCGGCACGGAAGCACCGGAAAAATGCCCGGCTTGTGTGAGGCCCCGGAATAATTTTGAACTGCTGGGTGAAAACTGGTAGGCTGGATCTGGGCTGTTGATAATTATGCTTTCTTTCGCAGTGTCAGGCCTAAAAAGTGATCTTCACACCTCGTTGAATACTTTATTGGTTGACTGGTTGATTAGGTAAATTGTGGTTATCATTTTAGTATGTTAGGATTGTTATAACATCAAGTGTCCTATTATTTTGCAAATACCGGATAAATCCAGATTTGCAACTACTTAACCAATCAACGAATCAACCAACTAACGATATCTGGATCTTGGTCAAAATCGTAAACGCCGTCTATCGGCTGTAACCTTTGAACTCTAAACTCCGAACCCTGAACGGGGAACCTTTTAACCCAGAACGATCGTTGGAGGTTTCATGGAACTCAACAGCGGTGACATCATCGGGCAGGTGTTGCGTCAACGCGGTGTCAAATTTTTATTTACCCTTTGCGGCGGGCATATATCGCCGATACTCACCGGCGCCAAAAAAGAAGGCCTCCGGGTGATCGATGTCCGCGATGAGGTCAATGCAGTGTTCGCCGCGGATGCCGTCGGTCGGCTTACCGGTGTGCCCGGGGTGGCGGCGGTGACCGCAGGCCCAGGCCTGACCAATTCGCTGACAGCGCTGAAAAACGCCCAGATGGCTCAAACCCCCTTGATTCTGCTGGGCGGGGCGGCGCCGACGGTTTTGAAAAACAGGGGGGCGCTGCAGGATATCGACCAGCTTGCCCTGGTGAAATCGATCGTCAAGATGGCGGTCACCATCCGTCGCAACTGTGACATTATTTCCGTGCTGGAGAGCGCCTTTGACGTTTGCCGGTCGGGGGTTCCCGGACCGGTATTTGTTGAGTGCCAGATCGATATGCTGTACGGCGAATCCCTTGTGCGGCAATGGTATGGTGTCGATACCGAGACGGGGCAGGGGGGCGGACTGCGGAGCAAACTGCTGGATTTTTATTTGAAGCGGCACGTGGATCGCATGTTTGCCTGTGAGTTTGAGGAAATGAAACCCGGTGAGGACAGCGTTACCTCACCGGATTTTGACGACAGCATGGTGGCCAAAGCCGTCGAAATGGTTGCCATGTCACAAAAGCCGGTTTTGGTCATCGGCAGTCAGGCCATGCTTCATCCCGAAATGGCCCAAAAGCTTGCCGGGGCGGTGGGGTCTTTGGGAATTCCGGTGTTTCTGACCGGCATGGCGCGCGGGCTTCTGGGCCGCTCACATGCCTTGCAGATGCGGCATCAACGAAAAAAAGCCTTGAAAAATGCAGACCTGGTGATCCTGGCGGGGATGCCGTGTGATTTTCGTTTGGGCTACGGGCGGTCGTTCGGGGCCGGGGCCGGAATCATTTCAATCAACCGCAGTAAAGCCGATTTGAAATTAAATTGCAGACCGGACTTGGCCGTATTGTCCGACCCGTTTCTTTTTTTATGTGCCCTGGCTGATGTGCTGGCTGCCGAATCCTCCGGCTGGGGATCGTGGATCCAAGAACTTAAAAAAAATGATGACGGCCGGGAGGAATTTATTTCAAAAACCGCCCGGGAAAAAACCGACCTCCTCAACCCGCTTTTGTTGCTGAAAAAACTCAATGATTTTTTGGATGAAAAGAGCATGCTGGTAGCGGACGGGGGTGATTTTGTGGGAACGGCAGCCTATATTTTGCAACCCCGGGGACCGTTGACATGGCTGGATCCGGGTGTTTTCGGCACCCTCGGTGTCGGCGCCGGCTTTGCCCTGGGATCCCAATTGACCCATCCGGCGTCCGAAGTCTGGCTGATTTACGGCGACGGGGCGGCCGGATTCAGCCTCCAGGAGTTTGACACCTTTGTGCGCCATCAGGTCCCGGTGATCGCCCTGGTGGGCAACGACGCCGGCTGGACCCAGATCGCCCGGGACCAGGCGACTATTTTCGGTGATGATGTGGGCACGGTATTAAGACGGACCGATTATCATCTGGTGGCCGAAGGTTACGGCGGCAAGGGCTTTGTTCTGGACAAAGAAGCGGATATCGAGCGTGTCTTGGGGGAAGCCCGGCAGGCAGCTATAGCCGGGCATCCGGTATTGATCAATGCCCTGATCGGCAAAACGGATTTCCGTAAGGGATCCATTTCCATGTGACGTCAATCAGTCGGTCCCAGACAAAATTCAAGTGGCGGCAATTCAATAGGCACCGGTTGAGTCCGCCAAATGTCCTCACAGTATTCCCGGATGGAGCGGTCGGATGAGAATTTGCCCATGCGTGCCACATTGAGGATTGCGGCGCGGGTCCACTGATTTTGATCGCGGTAAAGTTGACCGGCATTGTCCTGGCAATCAAGGTAGGACCGGTAGTCGGCCAGGACCAGATAATCATCCCGCTGCAGCAAGGCATCCACCAAGGGCTCGAAAAGTGAGGTGTCACCCCGGGAAAAAACCCCGGAACGAATCTGATCAATCGCCTGGCGCAGCTGCTTGTCCGAATCGTAATATTCTTTGGGATTGTAGCCACGGGCCTTTTGCGCTTTAACCTGCTCCACCGTAAGTCCGAACAGGAAAAAAATGTCAGCTCCGACCTCTTCACGAATTTCGATGTTGGCGCCATCCAGGGTGCCGATGGTCAAGGCACCGTTCATGGAAAATTTCATGTTGCCGGTTCCGGAGGCTTCCAGGCCGGCAGTGGAAATTTGTTCCGACAAATCCGCCGCCGGATAAATCAACTGGCCGTTTTTAACGCTCAAATCCGGCAAAAACGCCACCTTTAGCCGATCCTCGACGACAGGATCGGTGTTGACGACCTCGGCTACAGCGTTGATCAATTTGATCATCAGTTTGGCCAGGAAATAGCCGGGTGCCGCCTTGCCGCCAAAAATAAACGTGCGCGGCGTCACATCGGCCGCCGGATTCTCCTTGATCCGGTTGTATAGTGTAATGATGTGCAACACATTGAGATGCTGGCGCTTGTACTCGTGAATGCGCTTGACCTGAATGTCGAAAAGCGAATCCGGGTCCGTGCTGACCCCGGTGCGTTCTTTGACGAGCTCAGCCAGCCGCTGCTTGTTCTCGCGTTTGATGCGGCGCCATTCGCTCTGAAAATCCGGCTGTTCGGCAAACGTTTCCAGGCGGCGCAGTTCTGCCAAATTTGTGATCCAGCCGTCGCCGATCTGACGGGTAATCAGATCGCTGAGCCCCGGATTGCTCAAGACCATAAACCGGCGCGGGGTCACCCCGTTGGTTTTATTGCTGAATTTTTCCGGCATCATCTCGAAAAAATCGCGTAGTAGATCCTGCTTGACCAGCTCGGTATGCAACGCGGCCACCCCGTTGATGGCATGGCTGCCGACGCAGGCCAGATTTGCCATACGCACGTATTTTCCCCCACTCTCATCGACTAGCGACATGCGGGACAAGCGATCGTTGTCACCGGGATAGTGACGCTCAACGCTGTCTAAAAAACGCCGATTGATCTCATAAATGATTTCCAGGTGTCGGGGCAGCACCTGGGCAAACAACGGCAGCGGCCATTTTTCCAGGGCCTCCGGCAGCAGGGTATGATTGGTATACCCGCAGGTCTCCACCGTGATATGCCAGGCCGGGTCCCATTCCATCGAGTGCTCATCCATCAGCAGTCGCATCAGCTCGGCCACCGCGACGGCCGGATGGGTGTCGTTGAGCTGAACGGCCCACAGCTTGTGCAGGTCCTTCAGATGGCCACCGGCCTGCAGGTGAATGTCAAGGATGTTTTGCAGCGAGCAGGAGACGAAAAAGTATTGCTGTTCCAGGCGTAACTGTTTACCGGCAATGGGCTCATCGTTTGGATAGAGCACCTTGGTCAGGTTTTCGGAGGCCATCTTTTCATCCACCGCACCGTAGTAATCGCCGACATTGAAGGCCTGGAAATCAAAGGACTCAGCAGCTTCGGCCTTCCACAGGCGCAAGGTGTTGCAGGTGTTGACGCGATAGCCGGATATAGGCGTGTCGTATGGGGTTCCCTTGACCACCCGGTGCGGTATCCAGCGAACCCGCTCGTGGCCATCGGTATCCCGGTGCCGTTCCGTATGACCGCCCAATTTGACCTCGAATTGAGTTTCCGGCCGCGAAATTTCCCAGGGATTGCCCAGATGCAGCCAGTTATCGGTCATCTCCACCTGCCAGCCGTCGCGGATCTCCTGGTGAAACATGCCGTGCTCATAACGAATGCCGAAGCCGATGGCGGGCACCTCGAGGGTCGCCAGGGAATCCAGGTAACAGGCCGCCAGCCGGCCCAAACCGCCGTTGCCCAAACCGGGCTCCTCCTCCTGTTTGAGCAATTCGTCCAAATTCTGACCGACGGCTTCCACCGCCCGTCGGACCGGTTCTTCTAGTCCCAGATTGACCAAATTATTGCCCAAATGAGGTCCCATGAGAAATTCCGCCGACAAATAGCAGACGATTTTGGTTTCTTTATGCAGCCAGGTTTCAACCGTTTTGAGCCAGCGGTGCAACAGTCGATCCCGCACAGTGTAGGCCAGGGCCATGTAATAATCGTTGGGGGTGGCGATCTGCGGAAACTTTCCTTGAATATAGAATAGGTTGTCGAGCACCGCGCGGCGCAGCGTTTCCAGGCTGGTGCCGGTGCGGTCATCCTCGACCAGAATATTTTTGCGCGATATTACCTTATCTTTTGATGCCATGGTGTTATCCTCATTGGATTAGATTTTGTGCCAACTCAGGCTTGGTAGCGTTTGCCGAGTGTCAATATTTCTCCGGGACAAACTTGAACTCGGCAATCGATTTCTGATCGTCGTACTTACCCTTCAGGTCGCGCTTACCAAGTTCGACTTTTTCCCGTGGTAGCTTTTTATAGGGAATCCGGCTGAGAAAATGCGAGATGCAGTTGAGCCTTGCACGCCTCTTGTTGTCGGCATGAATGATGAACCATGGCGCCCAGCCGCTACTCGTGGCGGCGAGCATGTCGTCCCGCGCACGGGAG
Source organism: Desulfobacterales bacterium (assembly GCA_049698595.1). Lineage (GTDB taxonomy): Bacteria > Desulfobacterota > Desulfobacteria > Desulfobacterales > JAFDCJ01 > JAFDCJ01. The sequence continues at coordinate 6,375 of JBAVYC010001672.1, forward strand.
TAGTCATACCAGCGCCTGAAAGACTCAACGTCCATGGGGCTTAGCTTCCAGATCTTTCTTGGATCGTCGATGCGGTCCTGAAAGCGGCGTTCCTGCTCCTCCATGCTGATGTTAAACCAGTATTTGATGAGCTGTATGCCCGATTCAACCATCCAGCGTTCAAACATCGGTGTATGCTGCAGGAAACGCTCGTACTCATCCTTGGTGCAAAACTTCATGACGCGCTCGACACCGGCACGGTTGTACCAGCTGCGGTCAAACAGCACGATCTCTCCGGCCGCAGGAAAACGCCGGATATAGCGCTGCCCGTACATCTGGGTTTTCTCCCGCTCAGTTGGTGCCGGCAGAGCCTCCACCCGGAACACACGGGGGCTGACTCTCTCGGTGATCCGTTTGATGACACCCCCTTTGCCGGCAGCGTCACGCCCCTCGAATATGACAACAATCTTGAGCCCTTTCTCTTTGACCCAGTGCTGTAGTTTGACCAGCTCGGCTTGCAGCTTGGAGAGCTTGTCTTCATACTCATTTCTGGACAGTTTGGCTTTGTGCTCCTGGATCGTTTTTGTCGCTTTATTTTTGTTCTTGGATTTTTTCTTTTCTTTCTTTTTTGCCATGATCTTTGCCTCCTTCTTAATTTATAATGCCAGACTCAATTTAATGGCTCTATCAACATCCTCCATGCTGTCCTTGCTGAGCCGGCCGAGGCGCTTTTCCAGTCGTTCCTTCGAGATGGTCAGTATCTGGCTTGTTTTTATGATCGAAGTGTGGTCAAGCCCACCCTCGGGAGGATTAATCTTAACGTTAATAGGATAAATCCTCACGGAGCTTGAAATCGCAGCTACTATCGTCGTCGGTGCTTTTTCATTGCCAATATCATTCTGGATAACGAGTGCGGGCCGTCTGTCTGCCTGTTCGCTACCTCTGGCAGGATTCCAATTCACCAGCCATACTTCGCCGCGTCCGGGGAAATCCTTCATTATAAATGTCTTCATCAATCGTGAAACTAACTTTTGTTTTAGTTCTCATTTTATGCCCCTTGTTTAACATACTATTTGTGGGAAAATAGCTCGTATATTTAATCTTGTCAATTAATACTACCTATTTAGAGTTTGGGATGCTTTCATTCTGCATATTCTATCAGACATCACTCTCGGGTCCCGGCTGAGTAATCTTTATGCCGAACCGCTGGGATAATGACAACAAAAGATGCTCCACCGGATTCATGTCGGCGCGTTCCTTTAAAACCCACCGCGTAAGGGCGGGTTCGTCCGTTATCAGACCATCGACGCCCATACTGATCATTCTGGACATTTGAAGTGCATCGTTAACGGTCCATGCGAATACTTGTTTATTTCTTTTATGTGCGGATCGAACGAAACGTCCGCTTACGAGACCGGTGTGGACCGCCAGGAAATCGGCGTCGAGTTTCGTCAGGTCGCCCACGGCTTTGGCGGTCAGGAGTCCGAGAGTCCAGTCAGGCCTCAACTTCCGCATTTTCTCAATTGCATTGTACTCAAGGGACATGACCACAATTTGTGGCGCCATGTCCTCGGCTTCCACGATTTCAACGACTCTTTCTTCGAGACGCTTATCGTGCCCGTAGTATTTCAGCTCGATATTGACACGGACTTTATCCTTGCAGAGTGCGAGAACCTGCTGGAGCCTGGGGACGCGTTCGCCGCTGAACTCAGGAGAAAACCAGCTGCCCACGTCGATGTCTTGAAGTTGTTCATAGGTGGCATCCCAGATTTTCAGGTTGGTGTTGCCGACCTTCATCAGATCGCTATCGTGAATAACCACGATTTCGCCGTCGGAGGTCTCCTGGACATCGATTTCCACGAAGTCCGCATTGTCGTCAATGGCTCGCTTGATTGAAGCGCGGGTGTTCTCGGGAGCGGCGCCTGCGGATCCGCGGTGCGCCATAACGATGATGTTGTCATCCAGGTGAATGCTGTCCACCAGGAAACCGCCGATAAGCGCGGCAATGACGGCTACGCCAGCTAATCCGGCCAGGAGTTTTCCATAGGAAAGCGTCCATGGGCTGCTATTTTGCGATGAGCCAATGGTGTCCGACCAGATAGGTTCGCTTGTCTGGGGTGCTGCCAACCGGTCATATATACGAACCATGAGGAGCGCAAAGGCCGAAACCGCGAGAAGGCTGATGACAAGGTTCACGCCACTCCAGAGCAAAAACAGTCCACCCATGGCAAATACCAAAAGCTCCATCGAGCCTTTCAGAGTAGGCAGGATTAAGCGCCCCAGGAGTCCAACAGCTCCCGTCGTGAGCGTCCACAGAAGCAGACTCATTCCAGCCCATCCGGCAATCACCAGAAAAATTTTCCAGCGATGGCCTTTTGATATTTCCTGACTTTGTGTTAATGCCTCGGACACGTTCACATTTTCATACAGGAGAAGTGGAAGTGCCAAGGTCCAGCGGATGAGACGATGAATGATGATGACCGTCATGACCGCAAGGAGTGTGACGATGATACCTGCCGTTACCCAGAAAACCGGCGGTTTGAACGTCAGGAAATAGTTGATATCGAAATGAGTGAGAAGGGTTAGGTAGACAAGTCCCCCTGCTGCAAGGAAAGGTGCAGCGATGAGAAGTAACCGGGTAACGATGCGGAGCGCCAGGTGCAGGATGGACCTGGCGTGTCGCGCGTTGTGCCATAGAACTTCCAGATTACCGATATGTGTATTTTGGATAGAAGCTAAGCCGATAGTCATCAGGCAGGCCTGCTCTAACGCAATAATTCCAAGACTTGTCACACTGACCACTACAAGCGCGACCATTCCGATGGGGCTCATGACAAAAAACAAAATGTCCTGATCGGCAAGGACGCTGTTCCCCGAGGTCGACATGAAGAAGCGTAAAGCCAATCCAACAAAGGGTGTGAAAATAGCAAAGGCGATGACTTTGTAAATCAGGTCGGTTGTCAGGAGCTGGGGCCATGCACGACGAAAATCGCGAATGGCCGGGGAGAATACATCTGAGATTATAGGCATTCTTCTTCAAACCCTAAGTATATAAATAACGGCTCATTTGCGACTCGCTTGCGGCTCGGGATGAAACAATGAATAGACAACCGGAATCAGTACCAACGTGATCAGCGTCGATCCGGTCAGGCCGCCGACAACCGCCCGTGCCAGTGGGGCCTGGGCGTCGGATCCTTCGCCGATGCCGAGGGCCAGCGGCAGCAGGCCGAGGATGGTGGTCAAGGTCGTCATCAGAATCGGCCGCAATCTGCGACGACCGGCTTCGGTCAGGGCATCGCGTGTGGGCATCCCGTCCTGAACCAAGCGACCGGCCTGGTCCACCAGTAGAATCGCATTGTTGACCACGATCCCCCCCAGCATAATGCAGCCGATGTAGGACTGCACATTCAGCGTCGTTTTGGTAATAAACAACGTCACCAGCACGCCCACCGCCGCCAAAGGAACGGAAAACATAACGACCAGCGGATCTCTTAACGATTCATATTGACAGGCCAGCACCATATATACGAGGACCAAGGCCAGCACCATTGAGATGACCAGTTCTCTGAAGGCCTTCTGCTGTTCCTCAAAATTGCCGGCAACCGTCAGATCATAGCCGACGGGGCGTGGAATTTGATCCAGCAGGGCCTGCACGTCAAAGGCCACAGACCCCAGATCGCGTCCCGCGACGTTGGCGCTGACCGTTACCCTGCGCTGCTGGTCTTTGCGGTCGATCAGAATCGGACCGCGGCTCGATTCAGACGCGACGAGGTTGCGCAGCGCCACCTTTTCACCGGATGCAGTCGTGAGCGTAAGGTTGAGGATTTCGTCTATGGAGCGTTTTTCGGCATCCTTGAGCTGCACCAGAATGCGATAGGAATTGCCTCCCGTTCGGTACTCGCCGGCTTTGGAACCGGCCACCGCGGTTTGCAGGAGCTGGGTAACGTCGCGAACGCTCAGACCGAGATCGGCGACTTTGTCACGATTCACACGGATTTCCTGCTGGGGTATGCCGGCTTCAAGACTGGTCTGAACGTCCGTGATGCCGGGCACATCCACAATCAATTTCGCCACGCTCGCCGCTAAGGCGTCGAGCGTGGCCAGTGCGTAGCCGCGGATTTCGATGGTCAGCCCATCGTCACCGCCCAAGAGTCGTTCTAACAAAAACTGACCTTGTGGGGCCCGGGTGCGGATCTCCATCCCGGGGATGTTGCCGTCCAAACGGCGTCGCAGATCTTGAGCGATTTCCACATTGGAGCGCTCGCGTTGGGCGGCCGGCAGCAGAGAGATGCGTATTTCACCCTCTGAGCCCGCGTCGGCCCGCCAGCCGGAGGCACCGACACTGACCACCGATGCCACAGCCTCGGGCACGGCCGGTTGAACGATTTGCTCCATGATGCGGGTCTGCCGATCGACCAACTCGAGCCGGGTGCCGATTTCCATTTTGCCACTTATGCGAACCTCGCCCTCATCACTGGGGGGCAGAAATTCGCTGCCGATCAGGGGCAAGAGCAACAGACTTGCGCCGAGCATGGCAGCTGCCGCAAGGATGGTGATCAGGCGATGACCCAGGACCCAGCGCAACAAATCCAGGTAGCCGTTCTCGAGACCCGCAAATATAGAATTGGCAGCGGCGGCCCAGCGGTTAGTTGAAGACGCCGACGCCTTGAGCCGCCGGGGGCCTGCAGTCAGGAACCTGGACGCCAGCATGGGCACCAGACTCAGGGCCACCGTCAGCGAACAGATCAGGGAAAAGATGATCACGTAGGCCAGCTCCTTAAAGAGGATGCCCGAAACGCCGCGGACGAAAACCAACGGCAGAAAAATTACCAGCGTGGTGATGGTGCTGGCGATAATTGCCGTCCCGACCTCCCGGGCACCTTCTACCGCTGCTTGCTCCGGCGCTTCGCCATTTTCACTGCGGCGGCGGAAGATATTTTCGAGCACGACGATGGAACTGTCCACCATCATGCCCACCCCCAGGGCCAGCCCGCCCAGGGTCATCAGGTTGAGCGTGAATCCCCCGAAAAAAATTAAGGCAAAGGTGGTCACGATTGAGATCGGGATCGACAGGGAGATCACCAGCGTGCTGCGAATGTTGCGCAGAAAAAACAGCAACACCACGATGGCCAGCCCGCCTCCGTAAAGTACCGAGCGGGCAACGTTGGCAATCGACCGCTCGATGAAATTGCCCTGGTTGATGACCGGCACAATGTTGATCTGGGGAAAGGCCTGGTTGACCGCTTTAATTTCAGCCAGGATGCGTTTAGACACTTCGACCGTATTGGCATTGGCCTGTTTACGAATGGCCACGCGCAGTCCGCGTCCACCATTAACCCGTACGATACGCGTCAGCTTCTCATAGGTGTCTTTGATTTCGGCGATTTGACCCAGCGTGATGGCGGCCCCGTCCCGCTGGACGATGACCGTCTCTCGAATCTGATCGAGGTTGGTAAACTCGGCCGGTGCGCGCAGCGTGACCTCATAACGTCCCTGTTCGATCTTGCCCGCCGGAAGATCGAGGTTGGCGTCGCGAATTGCATTGAGCACCCGGTCCAGCGGCAGACCTACGGCCTTGATCCGGTCAGGATCCAGTTCGATCCGGACCTCGCGGTTGAAGCCTCCCCAAACGTCAACCTGGGCAACACCTGGAATACGGGCAAAGCGGTAACGGATCTGGACTTCAATCAGTTCCGTGAGTTCCACGGGGTCGAGATTACTGGAAATTCCCAACAGGACCACCGGAAAACTGGCGATGTCGAATTTTCGGATGCGGGGTCTGACGATATCATCCGGTAACTCATTGATCTCGTCTTCGAGTTTGCCCTGAACGTCAATCGCCGCCGTGTCGATTTCCGTACCCCACACGAAGCTGACACGCACCCTGCTGCGGCCCTCTGAGGATGATGACGTGATTTCCTCTACCCCGGGCACCGTGGCCACGATCTCTTCAATAATCTGAGTCACCAGCCGCTCCATCACCTCGGGACTGGCTCCCTCGTAATCCGTCCGGATGCTCAGCGTCGGCAGTTCGATGTTGGGCAGCATGTCGATTTGCAGCCTGCTCAAAGAGACGGCCCCCAGGATGACCAGGATCAGGGTCACCATGGTTGTGAAAATCGGGCGTTTGACGCTGAAACTCGGCAAATTCATGGGGTGTCCGCCTTTTCGCGGTCGTTCACGGTCTGACTTTGCATGTCAGGAATCGTGATCGCTGAGCCGTTCTTTACCAATTGCTGCCCCAGGGTTACGACCCGACCGGACAGACCCTGGCCTTCCACCTGCACCCGGTTGCCTTCCCGGATGCCCGCCTTGACCTCATGCCAGGCGACCGATCGCCCATCCTCACTGACGATGAAAACACCACTGCGGTCATCACGGATGGTTAACGCCTGCACCGGGATGATGGTGGCCTCCGGCACCTGGGCTAATACCACTGTGGCCCTGATGAACATGCCGGGTTTGAGTCGATATTGTGAATTGTCGATGGTCATTTCGATGCGCGCCTGCCGGGTGGACTTTCGAAAGACGGGGGCAATGCGTTCGATGCGGCCTGGGAACTCTTCGTCCGGGTAGGCGTCCGTTGTTAACGAAATGAGTTGTCCGGGTTTTAGGTGAGCGTAGTCTCTCTCGGTGACGAAAACCACCCCGATAATCGGTTGTAACTCGACGATCAGGAGCAGCGGTGCATTGGCGGCGACGGTTTGGCCTTCATCCACATAGCGCTCGGCGACGACGCGATGTTCGTCACTGCCGGTCCAGCCCGCTGTGACCTTGGTATAACCGAGCCGGATATTGGCAGATTCCAGCGATGATTCGGCCTTCGTTACCTGGGCCCTAGCGACTTTAAGTTGAGCCTGCTTGGCCAGTCTATCTTGCCGGATGGCATCGAATTCAGAATCCGACGCGATCCCGCGCTTTAAAAGTGATTCGGTGCGTTTAAACTCACGCTTGGCAATGTCCAGGGCGCTCTCGGCCTCGGACAGTTTGGCCCTGGCGACTTCAAGATCAGCCTGGGCCTGGGCAACGGTCTGGACATATTCATCATTGTCGAGCTCGGCCACAACCTGCCCCCGCTTTACCGTATCGGCGATATTCACGATCACTTGCTCTACACGGCCGCTGACTTTCGGCGCAACGACAAACTCAGCCAAAGCTTCCAATTCCCCGCTAAATGTCCGCTGGAGCGCGATCGGCCCGCGCTGAATCTGAGCCACTTCCACCGGCACCGGTCGTAAAGCCCTCCCGCTTTTGCTGGCGGCAACTCTCTCCTGAAATTGACCAAAAATTATCCAGCCCAGTCCTGCCGCCGCTCCAATTATAAGCACCATTAGAATAAAAATTTTAGGGCCGCTTGATTTCATGGTAATATAACCTTCCCATTGTACCTAATCAAAAAATGGTCACCGCTTAGTTCCCCATTTGATTAATCGAATGTTGCGATGAATTTGTATCCTATGCCGTATACCGTGCTGATAATCTCCTGGCCAGGGAGCTTATGAGCAATCTTTTTGCGCAGATTTTTTATGTGGCTGTCAATGGTGCGATCATAGCCTTCAAAGTCATATCCCTGAACCCGGTTGATGAGCTCACTTCTGGAAAATACACGATTGGGCTGGCTCATCATGATCTTTAACAGCCCAAATTCGTTGGGTGTCAGGTTTAATAGTTGTTTAGCGATCATCACCTGATGGGTTTTATCATCCAGTGAAATCGAACCGACGACCAGATTGTGTGTTTTTGGTTCGGCCTGTAATCTTCTGAAAATCGCTTTGACCCGGGCAACCACTTCCCGGGGGCTGAAAGGTTTACAGATATAATCGTCCGCACCGAGCTCCAGACCCAGCAGCCGATCGATTTCTTCTACCCGGGCGGTGATCATGATGATGGGAATATTGGAAAACTGCCGGATCTCCCGACACAATTCCATCCCATTCTTCCCCGGCAGCATGATATCCAGTAAAATCAAATCCAACGGGTCTTTTTTGATCTGAGCAATAACGCGGTCACCATCATTCTGGGTGGATGTTCGAAAGCCGGCTTCTTTCAGATAGTCGCAAAGCAAGCTGGCGATTTTCTCCTCGTCTTCGACAATAAGAATGTGTCTGCTGGTCATGGGTCCTATATTTTTATCCAGTATGCGGAAGTTCAACCTCGATTCGAAGTCCGCCTAAATTACCGTTGGTGGCCCGGATTTCTCCGCCGAGGGCGTTGACGATGCTCTTGCAAATACTCAGGCCCAGCCCGCTACCGCCCTGGGCGCGGCTTCTCGACCGCTCCACCCGATACAGCCGATCAAATAGGTGGTCCAACGCCCCTTGCGGGACACCGGGTCCGGAATCCTCGAAAAACAATATCGATCGGTTTACGGTGCACTCCTGCCCGATCTTCAATATGCCGGGAGCATCCGCATAACGCAGGGTGTTTTCCACCAGGTTTGAAAAAAGCTGCT
>JBAVYC010001673.1:0-3875 GCA_049698595.1 Desulfobacterales bacterium
GGATGGAACAGAATCAAAACATTCCTGATACCATGTGCTCCCGTATCAAAAGGATGCTGGCGCCGCCGGTTTTTGAAGACGAAGAAAAGACACGGGTCGCCGTGATTCTCGGCGTTATCCTGTGGTCGGCGGTTGCAGTGTTGAGTATATTGATCATTACTTGGCTAATAGTAGGAAAACCCCATGAATTGGGTCCCTATGCCATTGTGGCCAACGCTTTTATTATTAACCATCGAAATTATGGAATATTTTATATTGACGGACGTGTTTAATTGATTTTCAAATCTTAGCGATTTAGATGAAATTCAAAACCCTGTCGACTGCGGCAGGGTTTTTTTAATCGATGATAATTTTACTCTTTTTGCCAAAGCCATTAATTGAAAAGGCAATAACCTAAAAAATTGCAATTTTAACTCTTGAACATCAGCATTTCTGTTTTATTATCCGTAGTCATGGCAAGAATTTAATCAACTTTTTTTATATTTGAAAGGCTTAAATTAGGTTGCAAATATTCGGATCCTTACTTGAAATTCAATAATACGTCGCGCAGAGCCGGGTGGAGCTTTCATCCCGCTTTTTTATGGGCAGCAAAATGAAATGTTTATCCTTAAAGTCTTTCCGTGAAAAGACGATATTTAAATCATCGGCGAGTTCAATAACTCCGAACATGGAATGGCTTTCAATGAATAAGTCGCTGGAACAAATATCTTGTAACTCCCCCTGGATTATAGCCCACCGGGGATTTAAGAAGAAATATCCGGAAAATACCCTGGTTGCCTTTCAGGCAGCGATGGATACGGGTGTTCCGATGATCGAGCTGGATGTGACCTTAAGCCGTGACCGCCAACTGGTTGTCATTCACGATGCCACCCTGAACCGTACCACCAACGGCCATGGACCGGTCCATGACTATACCCTTGAGGAACTCAAGCAATTGGACGCCGGAAGCTGGTTTCATGCTGCTTTTGCCGAACAGCGTTTGCCGGAATTAGGTGAGGTTTTGGAACTGGTTGACGGCCGGGTGATCACCAATATCGAAATCAAATCCCATGCTTATGAACCCCATCATCCGCCCGATGCCATCGAAAAGCAGGTCGTCGAAATGGTCAAAAAAAAGAAACTACTGGATTCGATATTAATATCCAGTTTTGACCGCAATGTGCTGGAACAAATTTCTTTGATGGAGACCCCCCCGCAAATTGCCCTGATCTCAAAGAATCCATTGGAAAGAAACATCGTTGAAATCTGTAAGCGTTTAGATACCTTTTCCTGGCATCCTGACCAGCAAATCGTTACCCCAAAGCAGGTGAGAAAATTACATGCTGCCGGTATTCGGGTATTCCCTTATAAGGTCGACACACCGGAAGATTGCGCCAGGATGATTGGCTTGAACGTCGACGGCGTTATTACCGATGATCCGGTGTCGGTCCGTCGCTGGTCGGAAGTCAAAAATGCCGCTTAAGAATTCATCTAAACTGGATCTCATGGTGGAGTTTTCATAAAATGGCTTATTTTCCTTTGACCCGGCCCCACTAATTCCCGCCACCACATCATCGGCTCCAGTCTGATCCTTTCTTTCTGAGAATAATTGTTGTTTTAATGAAACTTTGCATTAACTTTCGTTAAGATCCGAATAATCAGAAACGTAAGGAGGCCTCCTCCCGATGAAAACCATTATTGAACCGTTTAGAATTAAAAGTGTGGAACCCCTGCGCTTTACCACTCGTCCGCAAAGAGAAGAGATATTGAAAGCCGCCGGCTACAATTTGTTCAACATCCATGCAGATGACGTTTTAATCGACTTGCTCACCGACAGTGGGACATCCGCCATGAGCGCCCGGCAGTGGGGCGGCATGATAGAGGGGGATGAGTCCTATGCCGGCTCCCGAAGTTTCTATCAGTTAGAGCAGGTCGTAAAGGATCTGACAGGATTCCGGCATTTTATCCCCACCCATCAGGGCCGTGCGGCTGAAAAAATATTGTTTAGCATCATGGGTGGACAAGGCAAAATAATTCCCAACAACACCCATTTCGACACCACCCGCGCCAATATAGAAGTCAGCGGGGCGGAGGCTATCGATCTGTTGCCACCGGAGGGGACAGATCCTCAGAAAAGAGCAGATTTTAAAGGCAACATGGACTTGAACGGGTTGGAAGATCTAATCCACCAAAACGGTCCGGAGCGGATACCATTGGTCATGTTGACCGTGACCAACAACTCCAATGCCGGCCAGCCGGTTTCCATGGAAAATATACGAAAAACCGCCGAATTGAGTCATCACTACGATATCCCCTTTTTTCTGGATGCCTGCCGCTTTGCCGAAAATGCCTATTTTATCAAAATGCGTGAATCCGGTTACGAAAAGACCTCCGTTCGTGACATCGCCCGGGAAATGTTTTCCTATGCCGACGGCTGCACCATGAGCGGGAAAAAAGACGGGTTGGTAAATATGGGGGGCTTTCTGGCCCTGAATGACGACAACCTCGCGCAGCAAGCCCGAAACATACTGGTGGTCACGGAAGGCTTTCCCACCTATGGTGGTCTGGCGGGCCACGATTTGCAGGCCTTTGCCATCGGCCTGGATGAAGTCCTCGAAGAAGATTACCTCAAGTATCGAATCCGTTCTGTAACCTATCTGGGTGAACATCTGACGGAATTGAACATACCGATTTTTCAGCCACCAGGGGGTCACGCCATATATCTGGATGCCGGCGCGTTTCTGCCTCACATCCCCGCCCATGAATTTCCCGGTCAGGCGCTGGCCTGCGAGCTGTATTTAAGTGCTGGCATTCGCTCCTGTGAAATCGGCAGCGTGATGTTCGGCAAAACCGATTCTGCGTCCGGTAAATTCGTACCCGCAACGCTGGAAATGGTGCGCCTGGCCATTCCCAGACGAGTATATACCAAGAGTCACATCGATTATGTGATTGAATGTGTCGGGAATGTTTTCAGCCAGCGGAACAAATTGAAAGGGATGCGCATCGTCTACGAGCCGCCGGTGCTGAGGCATTTTACGGCGGTCTTTGAACCCTTGTGATTTTATTTCTACAGGATCTACCCGTCTTCGCCGAGAGCTTCGCCCCGGCAAGCAGGATTAACTGGATCTAACTTAGTTCTTAAATTACTGAGCTGGCTCTGAAGCCCTCAGGCTTTTGCAACGTTAGTAACTTCTTTTACCTTTCAGCTCTGGCCCTTGACCTTTTGCCTTTATCCTTTGAGCTTTCAGCTTTGAGCCTTGTTCTCTCCATTGCCCACTTCCAGTACCATTCCGGAAATCGATAGCTAAGGAAAAGCATCAGCACCATCACGGGGATGCCTGAAGCTGTCCGAATAATTAAAAAAGTTTCAATTGGCAGCCAGAGTTGCGAGAAGACTAGAATCATGGCCTTAGATAAGGCTACAATTCCCCATGCTGCGGTTATAATTTGCCAGGCCGATCGATATAATTGTGGGGAAAGTTCAAGCTGCTCCAGAAACTCCTGAGATCCGAGCCCGGGATTAAGCAATTCGGCAAAGACCTGAATCAACGGCCTGGATATTAATATTGAACCGAGAAAAACCAGTCCCCAGAGTGCGTTTTCAATGGCAGCAGAAGCCAGGTAGAAGGCCGGATCCCGGGTGATCAACGTGCCGATCAATTCAATTGCAATAATTGGGATTGCTAACCCGGGAAACAGCTCGATACGTCGTGAACGCCAGTATGTGAATCCAAGAAGGCTGATACTCCAACCAATGGCGAGCAATGCGCCTGCTAATGGCTGCTCAAGGCGATGGAATACATAAAAAAGCGAGATCGGCACCAGGGCACCTAAGATAAACTGGCGATAGGGAAAGGTGGCCCCCGATATTTGCAACGGGGCTGATGTAGTTTGCT
>JBAVYC010001674.1:0-1980 GCA_049698595.1 Desulfobacterales bacterium
TGGGTGCCAAAAGTTTTCAGGAAGGCAGGGTTTATAACGCACTGGGCTCATCCAGTTGGATAGCCGTCGCATCCGCAACGCCGCTGCTGGATGTCCGGACCCGGCCCTATGTGTTTACCCACGTCGCTCCGGGCCTGTTTATGTCGGCGACGTCAATTTTTTCGGCGGGTACCAGTTTTCGATGGTTGCGGGATCAACTTTGTCAATCAATTGTATCCGAGGCTGAATTGAGAAAAGTTGACCCATATGAACTCATGACAGCGGAGGCCGAAAATTCGCCGATTGGATCTAATTCCATCATTTTTAATCCCAGTTTAGCCGGAGGCAACTGTTTGGATGACAGTCCGAATTTGCGCGGTGCATTTATGGGACTGGATCTCGGCCACACCCGGCCGGATTTGATAAGATCTGTAATGGAAGGGGTGGCTTTTGGGTTGCGGGTGGCATTGGATGAGTTAAGAAGACTTACCCGTGTTGCCAATGAAATGACGGTCGTCGGGGGGATCAGTCAGAGCAAACTATGGCGACAAATGCTCGCCGATGTTTATCAGATGAATATTGTTAAAACCAACATCGATCAACAAGCGGCTGCTTTGGGCGCGGCAGCGCTGGCCGCAGTCGGGACCGGCATCTGGCCCGATTTTAGCATCATCGATGAAATTCATACCGTCGAGGATGTCGCTGAGCCGATACCGGAAAATAGTGCTGCATATGCCAAGTTGCTGCCAATTTATAAAAAGGCGAGTCAAATGCACGCTGCAATCGGCGATATGCTGGCCGCTGTTTCGATGGTCGAAAATAGATGAAAGGGACAACAGGGCCAGGTCTAACGTCTTAACAAATAATTATTCCGCACAAGAGCATATATCAACTAAAACTAAAGAATTGATCATGCAAACAACAGCAAAGTTGCAGGATTTTTTGAGCATATTTGAAATACCCGATTTTCTCGAACCCTGGATTGATCGATTTTTCGAAGACATTGAAATCGAGCTGGTAATGCGTCTAACGAACAAGCCACTGACGCTTAGAGAAATCAACCTGGCATTTTCACCAGGATTAAAATCCGATTCGCCGGATGATAGTTCAGACTTGGCGACGCGTGCCTATCGAAAAGGCATCATCAACCGGCGCGACGACCATCGTTTTGAACCGGCGGATTTTCACGCCCGTTTTGACAAATGGGCCATGTTTGAAGGCTGGAAAGATATTCCGGATGAAATTCGCAACCAGCTTAATGCTTGGGAATTGGCTTATTATGAAAGGCAGCATTCAGACCAAATCAGCAAGTTAAAAAAGGGGCAGCCGCGGGAACCGTCTCTCATCTATCCTGAGTATATTTTGCTGCATGAGGCCGAAGCCCTGTTGGAACGAGCGATGCATATTTACCTTCTGCCTTGCAACTGCCGATCCATGATGAATAAATGCTCCCAGTCGGTTTATACCTGTCTGCGATTTGAAAATGACCGGGACGTTGGCTGGGAGATTTCAAAATCTCGCGCGCAAGAAATCGTCAGCCTGGCAAATAAAAACGGCCTAATGCAAAGTGGGGAAGTGGGGATTGACGAAGATGGAGGTCTCAGCGGAGCAATTTGCAATTGCTGTGCAGATTGCTGCTACCCTCACTGGCTGGCAGAACACCGTAGCGCCCAAAAGCTGTGGCCGCTGTCGCGCTATGTCGCCCGATACTTGAAAAACCGCTGCATTGCCTGCGGCCGGTGCGCCAAGCGATGTCCATTTCAGGCATTTAAATCCGAGAAGAGCCATTACAGTTACTATTATTAAAAACAAAAAACCCCAGCCCTCAAAGAGAGTGGGGTTATAAGTCGGGACATAGGCCCTCCGTTATGGTTAAAGATGCAGACGGGAAAACTTCCAGAAGGGTGTCATGGTTCTTTCATCACCTGGGGGTTACCCTCGCTCAATTTGGCATAAACCTTTTCGGGTTTCGTCTGTCAGCAATGCCACATCGCCTATCCT
>JBAVYC010001675.1:0-1853 GCA_049698595.1 Desulfobacterales bacterium
ATTCTCCCCAAAGGTTTGTTTGGTAAAGAGGAAAGCTGACTGATGGTTCTAAGTTCAGGGTTCAAGGTTCAGAGGTTACAAATGTTTGAAACTGCCAATTATATTGATCAAGACTCGGAGTACCCGACATCACCCACTGGGTGAAAAGGCGAAATAAAATCGATGATGACAGAATTCTTTGATAATAGCTGGTTGGGCTTTTTTAACCCGGAACGTTGAACCCTGAACCGCTGAACCTTGCCTTACAGAAGGAGAAACTTTGAAAAAAGCATTACCCTGGTGGCTGCTTTTTGCGGTCGTCATGAGTACAATGCCGCTGCTGCTTTCCACGGGATCGCTCAGGATCTTTATTTTCGCCAATTTTATCGCAATCTTTGCCATGAGTTGGGATATCCTGTCGGGCTATACGGGTTACATTAGTTTTGGTCATCCGTTTTTAATCGGCACCGCCGGATATACCAGCGCCATCTTATCCCATCAGTATGCGGTGCCGCTATACGTCAGCATGCCGCTGGCAATTTTACTCACCTTGATCGCCGGCTCACTTTTCTTTTTTCCCGCTTTACGAACCAGAGGAACTTACTTTGCATTGGTCACACTGGCATTTATGGAAGTCACCTATCATCTGGTACAGGTTGTCAAGCCGCAAATAACAGGCGGCAGCAGGGGGTTGACCGGTTTGCCGCTGTTGATCACGGGCGCCGCACCGAATTATTATGTTTCTCTTTTTGCCATGCTGTTAATTGGTTTCGGGCTGTGGGCACTGACCCGATCCGGTGTGGGGACGGTGCTCAGCGCCATCCGCATGGACGAGGGGGCTGTCAAGAGCGCCGGTTTGAACACGTCGAAATTCAAGTTGTTTGCCTTTATGCTAAGTGCTCTGGTGGCCGGTATCGGCGGGGTTTTATACACGCACTATCTGGGATCGATCTCCCCCCGGGGCATGTTCGACATCAATTTTCTTTTCACCATCTTGATTGCGGCCCTTATCGGCGGGGAGCATACCATCCTGGGTCCCATGATGGGCGCCTACTTTTTAACATTTCTGCTGGAGTTTTTGCGTCCTTACATCCCGGGCGCCTGGCGCTATTTGATTTATGGCTCGATTGCATTAATTGTCTACATGTATGCGCCTAAAGGGCTTTATACGGTTGTCAATGCTGTCGGCAGTCGGATACAGGGCAATAAAATGAAGGATGAAGAATATGACAGCCAGACTGCTTGAGTTGAAATCTCTTACCAAGAAATTCGGCGGCATTTTTGCCGTGTATGACTTAAGCTTCCACGTTGACGAGGGAGAGTCGCTGGGTCTGATCGGCCCAAACGGTTCAGGCAAAACCACAACCTTTAATTTGATTATGAGCGAACACAAACAGGATGAAGGCCAAATATATTTTAAAGGCAAGGAGATCTCCGCATATCCAACCCATGAACGCGTAAAAATCGGTATTTCCCGCACCTATCAGATTCCACGCCCTTTCAATGATATGACGGTCACTGAAAATATCCGGGTCGGGGTCATGCCCGATGACATCTTGCGCGTCATGAATATGAATTCCGTAAGTAAAAAGGAAAGGGCGATCGGAAAAAGTGTCGGTTTTAATGCCCGCCAGCTGCGGGCCCACCCCAATGAACTGTCCATGGGGGATCTTCGCAGACTCGAACTGGCAAGGACCATCGCAACCGACCCCAAGCTTCTGCTGCTCGACGAGGTTTTTGCCGGATTGACGGCCGGCGAAATCGCTGAATTATCCGGACTGCTCAAAGAAAAGAAAAAGGAAGGCCTGACCTATATCATTGTCAGCCATGATTTGAAATCATTGGCCCCGCTGGTGGACCGGGTCGTGGTCGTT
>JBAVYC010001676.1:0-5198 GCA_049698595.1 Desulfobacterales bacterium
CGTCTATGTAGACGAATGCCTTCCCTTTAGCCAGCCCCGGTGAGACTCCCTTCCCGACCAGAGTAAACATCTTGTCTTTTCCCGGCTCAGTCTTCATGGAACGGATCCCTTTGGTGACCTAACGAGGCTGTAGAAAAACAACGAATAAAAAGTCATTTAAAATCAACATGTAAGACTAACCGGTTAAGTTTCCTCATAACTCTGGCAGGATTCTCTGTTTACTACCATATATATCTGAAAAATCAAGGAAAATTACGCCAGTTTCCTTTTTTTATGACTTTCATGTAGAATTCCATTGAATCTTAAAAATGACGGATTCGTTTTGCTGCTTTTCTTTCTGAAGCAGCTTGACAAAAAGGATCTAGATGCATAATATGTTAAAAAGATAAAAAATATCTACACTTCTCTTTTCTACTTTTCAACTAACGCCGGTTTCAATTCAGCCGGAGCTGGCCTCGCAACAGCCAATCAGATTGCGCCCTTTCATTTGTTGATTTATTTCTAAAGATTACATTCTTACCAAGCAAAGCTTGATACCATTAATCGCATTTTCATTCGCTTTGGAAGGTAGGTTCGAGCCCCACCTTTTTCATAATGAAGGAGGAACCACCATGGCAGCCTTGTTGGACAGGCGCAATGCGAACCGTCACGGTTGCGATGGAGGAATAATTTAAAAGGAGAATTTAAACCATGAAACTCAGACCATTACAGGATCGAATTCTAGTTCAACGGGCTAAAGAGGAGGATAAAACAAAAGGTGGGATCATCATCCCGGATACGGCCAAAGAAAAACCAATTGAAGGCAAAGTGATAGCTGCCGGCAATGGTAAACTCAGCGAAGAGGGAAAACGAATGGCGCTCGAAGTCAAGAAAGGCGATCGGATTCTATTCGGCAAATATTCGGGTACTGAGGTAAAAATTGAGGATGAGGAATACCTTATCATGCGCGAGGATGACGTTCTTGGCGTCATCGAATAAAAACTAAAAGGGAGGTTAAGAGCAAGATGGCTAAACTAATAAAATACAACCTGAAAGCCCGTGAAGCGATGCTGAACGGGGTAAGAACCCTTGCGGACGCGGTTGTTGTCACCTTGGGTCCCAGAGGAAGAACTGTTGTTCTCGATAAATCTTGGGGATCACCGACAGTCACCAAAGACGGCGTCACAGTGGCCAAAGAAATCGAATTGGAAGACAAATTCGAAAACATGGGCGCCCAGATGGTGAAGGAAGTCGCCAGCAAGACAAGTGACATGGCCGGTGACGGCACAACCACAGCGACGCTTTTGGCCCGCTCGATTTATGAAGAGGGGCAGAAGCTGGTGGCGGCCGGCAATGATCCCATGGCCATTAAGCGCGGGATTGATGCCGCGGTTGCCGTTGTTGTGAAAGAACTTCAAAATTTGAGCAAACCCACCCAAAACCAGCGCGAGATTGCCCAGGTCGGCACTATTTCGGCCAACAATGATGAAACCATCGGCAAAATCATTGCCGAGGCCATGAACAAAGTTGGTAAAGAAGGGGTCATCACCGTTGAAGAAGCCAAAAGCATGGAAACAACCCTTGAAGTTGTTGAAGGTATGCAGTTTGATCGTGGATACCTCTCGCCCTATTTTGTGACCAATGCCGAAAAAATGGTCACCTCTTTGGAAGATGCTTACATTCTGATCAATGAGAAAAAAATCAGCAACATGAAAGATCTTTTGCCCATCCTCGAGCAAGTCGCCAAAATGGGTCGACCTTTATTGATCATTGCCGAAGATGTGGAGGGTGAAGCCTTGGCGACCCTGGTGGTCAATAAATTAAGAGGCACCCTGCAGATCGCCGCAGTCAAGGCACCTGGTTTCGGCGACAGACGAAAAGCCATGCTGGAAGACATTGCCGTTTTAACCGGCGGTCAGGTCGTATCCGAGGATTTAGGAATCAAATTGGAAAACCTGGCCGTCTCAGACCTCGGCAGAGCCAAACGGATCAACATCGACAAGGACACCACCACCATTGTTGACGGCGGCGGTGCGCGCTCAGCCCTGGAGGGCCGGGTCAAGCAGATTCGAGCCCAAATCGACGAAACCACCTCCGACTACGATCGTGAAAAACTGCAGGAAAGGTTGGCCAAACTGATCGGCGGAGTGGCGGTGATCAATGTGGGTGCAGCCACGGAGACAGAAATGAAGGAGAAAAAAGCCCGGGTTGAAGATGCCCTAAATGCCACCCGTGCGGCTGTAGAGGAAGGGATCGTGCCGGGCGGGGGCGTTGCGCTGGTGCGATGTTTGACCGCGCTGGAGAAAATGAAAATCAAAGCCGATCAAAAGCTGGGTGTCAAAGTCGTCATGCGTGCCATGGAGGAGCCGCTTCGTCAGATTGCCAACAATGCCGGTTCTGAGGGTTCTGTCGTCATCGACAAAGTAAAAAACGGCGAGGGCGCTTTTGGCTACAATGCCGAAACGGACTCTTATGAAGATCTGATGAAAGCCGGTATAATGGATCCGACCAAAGTGGTCCGGCTTGCATTACAAAATGCAGCAAGTGTGGCTTCATTAATGCTGACCACCGAGGCCATGGTCGCGGATAAACCCGAAGAAAAAAAGGAGATGCATCCAGGAGCTCAAGGAATGGGCGGCGGAATGGGTGGCATGATGTAAACCTTACTTCATTGACTTTGAACAATTCATGCATATCCTATAGATAAGAAGTTAAGTGCCACACCAACTTCAGCACCTAAAAAATAAACCATGGGATGGCCTAGGGTCTCCAAAGGTTATACATTAAAAAAGGGGGTTTGGCACGTGGCACTTAACAGGATTCTCGGGTGTGCGTGCATCTTTCCTGATGGATTTTAACGGCGCCCTTGATTTCACCCATCTTTTAACCCCCAATAAGGGTCTGCTGTGAAAAGACTACTCAAGCTTCCTTAACCATGCTCCCGACCGAATATGATGGGGATATTCCGTCGGGAGTTGGCGACCCTTCATTTCTCTGTTCTCTGTTGGATACCACCAAGATCATCTTACTGCATCTTATAGTCTTAACCAATTAGAGCCGTTCACCAAGACAAAGTTGATCCTATTTTACCTTATACAGAGGAGAATGTTCTCTTGAGGAAAATACTCAACTGGTGCAGGCGTTGCTTCTGATCGAATGAATGTGATCTGTCGTGAGCTTCAAAGGCGATTTGATTCGTATACACAATAATATAAAATGGGGAGGGGTATCAAATGAAACCAGAAACTGCAGGGAAGGTTAAGTTTGGAGTTTGGGGCCTTATTTGCGGGGCAGTCATCGCAATTATCATCGGCTTTGCGTGGGGGGGTTGGACAACCTTCAGGACTACCCAAAAGATGTCCGAAGAGGCGGTCTTGGCGAGTCAGGCGGCGATCTGCGTCGCCCAATTTATGAAGGAACCGAACCATAAAGAGAAACTTAAAGAATTGGGGGAATTAAATTCATGGAAGAGATCTGAATTTATTGAAAAAGGGGGCTGGAATAAAATGCCCGGGCAAGAAAAGGCCGGCTATCTTGTATCCCGAGCATGCGCCGATGGGCTTGAACTTCTTTTCGAAAAATGAGATAAATAAAATAGCTGTTAAAGGTGATTCATTAATTATTTTTATGTGGGTCACCTTTTTTTGCTGCTTTTCTAATAAGCGCTTCAATATGGTCCTGGTGTTTTCGTATCTCGGCTTCAGCCTCCTCGCGCTCGATAATTTTTGCTATATTTTCAGCAACAGCGTTTATTAGATTTTTTGCTTCCTTAAAAAACGGTCCCTCTTCAAGCTCTGGTTTTTCTTCCAGATAACACACTTCCAGAGTGCCGATCCTTTCATTGTTTACCGTGATTTCGCGCGATAGCTTTAATCTCGTGTTTTTAAAATTCTTTGTTGTAACCTCATAACCACCATAAATAAGTCGCGCACAAGTAATTTCAGGGTATTGAATTGCCGGGGGAATGAAATCAACGACTGCTTGAAGAACGGCGTCCAGTGAAAAATCAATAGTATCCCTAAAACTTGAGATATCATAGAGACTGTTTAACTCTTTGATTCGCTCTCTATTTCTGTGAGAAACCAGCCCTAGTTCTTCTGTATCAGATCGTTTGAGTTCCTTAATCTCTCTGTTTAGTTCCTCATTTATATGCATCAGGCTTATTGTGCGTCTTAAATGACTGCGTTCGGTCTCTTTTTGTTTCTTGTTAAGTTCTTTTGCTTTGCGAATGTATTCCAAAACTTCTTTTTCAAGTTGCATACTTTTTCGTTCCAATTCGTTGTAAGTCGGTTTTCCGGCCATTGCTTGAGTCCTTTTCAATTAATTTTATCGGTTTTCAGGTGTTTCAGGGAAAATCCGCTGATGGCGCTGACCACCGGTTTGCCCTGGTATCGAAGCTCCGGCACTGGACCTCCTTGGTCGGCTTTAGGTACTGTTTAACCATCAGTTTCTCTTTTTAGGTTCGTAATTGTGAATAACCGGTATTCTTATTTTCCATTAACATCATGGCCTATTCCCTCCCAAATGAATTGGACCATGCACCTGTTGCGGCGGCGGTGAATGCGTCCCTGTGCAAAAATATTTGTCATGGTGATTTCACCATCGCTTGGTTTCCGGATGCTTTTTACGCCGTCTCATTCTGATCCAAGATTTTTCTATTTCAATGGCAACGAACACCACCGCCGACAAAGCCAAGGTCAGCGCAAATTCATACAGGGTCAGCGGCACCGTGTTAAAAACCGGGTTTAAAAAAGGCACATATATGGTGGTCATCTGTAGAACAAAGGTTAACAGCACGGCACCCAGCAGCGGCTTGTTGCTGAATACACCGATAGTAAATAGCGAGTCATTCTCGGAGCGAAGCCCCATCACCACCCCCATTCTGCCGATTACCAGCGCCGTGAATATCATAGTCTGCCACGGCAGGCCTTCTTTTAGGGCAAACGCCTGGAACAAAAGGGCGGATATGCCGATGACCAGTCCGAACCGGATAATAAAAAAGCCTCTGCCGCGGGCGAATATCCCCTCGTCCGGTGGCCTGGGCGGTCTGATCATGGCGTCTTTTTCCGCCGGTTCCGCCGTAAGGGCCAATCCCGGCAGGCTGTCTGTTAAAAAATTCATCCACAATATCTGGATCGGAACCAGGGGCAGAGGCAGCCCGAAAAGCGGAGCCAGGACAATGGCCCACAGGGTCCCGGCATTGGATGTCATGGAATATT